>JBAIXJ010000402.1:0-8046 GCA_037916645.1 Opitutales bacterium
GCCCGCTGGTCCAGCGGGGTGACCGGATCGATGAACAGCCAGCAGATCGCGCCGAGGAAATAGATGCCCGTGGAAATCACAAAGGCCAGCTGCCAGTCGCGGTTCGTCAGGTCCAGGACGTAGCCGACCACGATCGGTCCGGCCATGCCCCCGATGTTGCCCATCATGTTCATGCTGCCGGACACCGTCCCGGCGTACCTGCCGCCGATGTCCATGCAGGTCGCCCAGCTGCCCGGCATGGTCATGTCGTTGAAAAGGCTCGCCAGCCCCATCGCCAGCATCGCGGCCAGCGGATCGCGCAGGTAGAAGGAGGTCATCAGCAGCGCGGCGGCGCCCGTCAGGCCCACGAAGCCGAAGGAGCGCCGGATCCGGGTGACGCGACCGGTCCGCGCAATCAGCCGGCCGGAGACCACGCCGGCGAGCAATGAACCCACGCCGCCGAACAGCAGCGGGATCCCCGCCAGCGCCGCCGCCAGCACCTGCAGCGCCAGCTCGGGGCTCATCGAGCCCTCCAGCACCCCGGCCAGCCAGTGCATCACCGCGTTGGACTTGATCTCCATGCCCCGCGCATCCCTCAGGTACGTCGGCAGCCACGTCACGTAGAAGTACCAGCCGTAGCTTAGGCAGAAATACTGTCCCCAGAGGAACCACATGGTCGGACGCGTCGCCAGCGCCGCCCACGGCACGTCGCCGTGGCCGCTGACGTTCTGCTCGTTCTCCCGGAGCAGCGCGAGTTCGGCGCTGTTGACCGACGGGTGGTTGCGCGGGTTGTCGCGATACCACCAATAGAAAAGGACGGCCCACACCAGGCCGAAGCACGCGAAAACGAGGAACGCCGTGCGCCAGCTCACGAACGCCATCACGGCCACGACGAGCAGCGGCGCCGCCGCCCCGCCCCAGCGCGCGCCCATCCACATCAGGGCCTGCGCCCGGGTCCGGTCGCGGGTGGGCAGCCAGGCGCTGAAGGCCTTGGTGAGGTTCGGAAAACAGCCCGCCTCGCCCGCCCCGAACAGAAACCGGGTGACCACCATCGAGACGTGATTCCACGCCCAGCCGGTGGCCGCCGTGAAGAAGGACCACCACAGCACGGTCCGCAGCAGCACCCGGCGGGCGCCGATCTTGTCGCCCAGCCAGCCGGTCGGAATCTCGAACAACGCGTACGCCAGCGTGAAGGCGGAGAAGACAAACCCCATCTGCTTCGCCGACAGCCGGAGGTCGGACGCGATCGCCGGCGCGGCCTGCGAAATGCAGACCCGGTCGATGTATTGGATCACCGCCAGGGCGACCGCGAAGACGATTACCCAAAGACGGGCGTGGGTGGGCCGGACGATCGCCGCGGTGGGTCCCGCGGCGCCCGCGTTCGGGATGGTCATGGCGCGAGGTTGCGCGGCGCCGCCGGCCAGATCAATTCCTCAGTTGAACCAGCCCGCGGCGCCGGCAAAACTCCGGCGCGCCGCCGTTGTCCGCTCGCGGCAATGCGGCCGCCAATTCCCATGAACGCGCCCACCCGCCCGTTGCCTTTGCGATCCCTGATCCTCCTCCTGACCGTTCTCCCGCCGGCGCTGCGATCCGCTGCCGTCCCCGCGGAGCCCGGAGTCGCCATCCTGCTCGTGGACACCGACCGGGTGACGGGATCCATCAACGAATCCATCTACGGCCAGTTCCTCGAGCACATCAACCATTCGGTCGAGGACGGCCTGTCGGCGGAGCAGATCCGCGGGCGCGGATTTGAGGGCACGGATTTCGATACCTATTGGACTCCGTTCGGAGACCACGGACGCGCGACGGTCGCGGACGTGCGGTTCGAGAACGGAACGAAAAGCCTGCGGCTGCAGGCCGACGGGGGCCGCGCCGGCGTCCGCCAAGGCCGCGTCTATTTGCAGGAGGGACGGACATACAACGGATCCGTCTGGCTCAAACGCGAGACCGGCGCTCCGGCGGTTACTTTTCAGGTGAGCGACTCCGGCAACCACCCGCTCGCCACGGTGCCGCTGGCCGTGTCGGGGCCGGATTGGCGGGAGGTCGGGTATTCGTTCACCAGCCCGCGCACGGACCCGCAGGCGCAGGTGGAGATCGCCGCCGCCGGAACCGGCGCCGTCCTGGTGGATTACATTTCGATGATGCGGGCCGACGTCCGCGCCGACGGCATGATCCGCCCCGACCTGCTCGCCGCCCTCCGCGGCCTCCGGCCCGCGTTCATCCGCTGGCCCGGCGGCTCATTCGCCTCGACGTATCGGTGGCGCGACGGCATCGGGCCGGCCGCCGGGCGCCGATATCATCCCAACCTGATCTGGGGCGGCTATTCCGACTACTACAGCTTCGGCACTGACGAGTTTCTCGGGCTGTGCCGGCGGCTGAAGGCGGAGCCGCTGATCGTTCTGCCCGCCACGGATACCGAACCGGGAAAGGTGCAATACGCCGTGGATTGGGTGCATTACCTGAACGACCCGGCGACAACCGAATGGGGCCGAATGCGTGCCGCCAACGGTCACCCCGAGCCTTACGGCGTCAGGTATTTCCAGATCGATAACGAGCCAATGAATTTCAATCTCAGCCCCGAGCGCTACGCGGAAATCGTCAACGTGTACGGCCGCCAACTCCGGCAGGTGGCGCCGCAGGCGCGGATCGTTGCGTGCGGGCAGAAAAGATCCAACGACCTGGACTGGAGCCAGAAGCTCGTCGATCTGGCCGGGGACAACTTCGACATCCTCGGCTGCCACAACTATGAATATGAACCCGGGAACTTCGCCACCGGCGTGCGCCGCATCCAGGACTACCTGGTCAAATTGCGGGACTACATCCGCGGCTCGCGCCACCCGGAAATCAAGCTCGCGGTGCTCGAGTGGAGCCTGTGCCGCACGTATGACTGGCGGGCGGGTCTCCATGCCGCCGGCAGCCTGATCGCCTACGAGGAACTCAGCCCGGACCTGGCCATGGCCTGCCCGGCCCTGCTCCTGCGGAACACGACCGACAATCCGGAGTGGCGCGCATGGATCTACCACGACCACGTGACCTGGTTTCCGGGCGCGGGATACGTTGTGGAGAAGCTCTTTCGCGAGCACTTCGCCGAAAAGTATCTCGCCTCCACCACCGGGACGTTTCGGGACCGGCCGGATCGCAGCGCTTTCTTCGACGACATTTCGCAGATGAAGCCCGAGGGATGGACGCCGGGCACCTTCGACGCGATTGCGACCGGCAGCGCAGATGGCGGGCGGATCGTCATCAAGGCGGTCAACTACGCGGACAGCCGGAACACGCTCCTCGCGCGGCTGCGCGGTGCGGCCGTGCCGCGGCAGGCCACCGTGACGATCCATATGCTGAGCGCCGCCCTGACCGATGAGGCCTCGCTGGACCAGCCGGGGAAGATCAGCCCGGTGGAGACAACGCAGCCCTATGCGCGGGACCTGGCGGTCGCCCTGCCGCCCTACTCCGTGGCGGTCGTTGAGATCGTTGCCGACTCCCCATGATGGCTCCGCCGGGTGTCGACGGTGTTGTCTCCGTCCCGATTCAAGGTCAAGTTGTCCACGAATGAAACTCTGCCGATTCAAGATCCACGACTCCGAAGTCCGCGTGGGACTGGCGACTGACGATGGCGCTGTGCTTGACCTGGCCGCGGCGGGGATCAAGCACCTGCACCCTCTGCTCGAGAGTGGTGACCCGGCGGAGGAGGTGCGCCGCCTCGCCGACGGCGGCCCGCCACGCCATCGACTGGCCGAGGTCCAGCTCTGCGCGCCGGTCGAGCGCCAGGAGATCTGGGCGGCGGGGGTCACCTATCTCCGGAGCAAGGCCGCGCGGATGGAGGAGTCCCAATTCAGCGCCTCGGCCTACGACCGCGTCTACACGGCGGAGCGTCCCGAGCTGTTCTTCAAGGCCCTGGCCGAGAAGGTCGTGGCGCCCGGCGAACCCGTCGGCATCCGCGGCGACGCGCGCTGGAGCGTGCCGGAGCCCGAACTGGCGCTGGTCCTGAATTCGCGCGGCCGGATCGTGGGGCACACCATCGGCAACGACATGAGTTCGCGGGACATCGAGGGCGACAATCTCCTCTACCTTCCCCAGGCGAAGATCTACGACCGCTCCTGCGCGCTCGGGCCCTGGATCACGCTCGGGACCCCGGAGGATGCCGTGCGCAGCTGGGCGATCCGGCTGGCCATCCAGCGGACCGGCGCACCCATCTTCAGCGGCGAGACCGGCGTCCGGAACCTCAAGCGCGACTTCGCGGAACTGGCCGCCTTCCTTTTCCGAAGCCAGGTCTTTCCCCACGGGGCGGTGCTGCTGACCGGCACCGGCATCGTCCCGCCCGACTCGTTCGCCCTGCAGGCGGGCGACATGGTCGAAATCGAAATCTCCGGGATCGGCACGCTCCGTAACCCGGTCGTCGTGGTCTGAACCATCACCGGAACCGCCCGCCCCTCCCCCCATGAATCTGCACGGCAAAAGTCTGGTGGCCGGCCGGCCGGGCAACGGAACGGGCGAGACCGTCCGGGCGGTGAGCCCCCTGGACCGCACGCCCCTGGAGCCGCCGTTTTTCCTGGCGGGCGAGGCGGAGGTCGCGGCCGCGATGACGGCCGCCGAGACCGCGTTCGCCGTATTCCGCGAAACCACCGGCGCCCAGCGCGCGGCCTTGCTCGAGCGGATCGGCGATGAGATCGGGGCGTTGGGCGACGACCTCATCGCCCGCGCCCACCGGGAAACCGGCCTGCCCGAGGGACGCCTGACCGGCGAACGCACGCGCACGGTCAATCAGCTCCGGATGTTTGCCCAGGTGGCGCGCGACGGCTCGTGGGTCGATGCCCGCATCGACACGGCGCAGCCGGACCGTCAGCCGGCCCCGCGGCCGGACCTGCGGCGGATGTTGATCCCGATCGGGCCGGTGGTCGTGTTCGGCTCGAGCAACTTCCCGCTCGCGTTTTCGGTCGCCGGCGGCGACACCGCGTCGGCGCTGGCCACGGGCAATCCAGTGGTGGTCAAGGCCCACAGCGGGCACCCGGGGACCTCCGAGATGGTCGCCACGGCCGTCAGCCGGGCGGTCGCCGCCTGCGGCCTGCCCGCGGGCACCTTCTCGATGCTGCAGGGATCGGGCAAGGTGATCGGGCTGGCCTTGGTGCGGCACCCCGCGACGCGCGCTGTCGGCTTCACCGGCTCGCGCGCCGCCGGGCGGGCGTTGTTCGACGCGGCCGCGGCGCGGCCGGATCCGATCCCGGTCTTCGCCGAAATGAGCAGCCTCAATCCGGTCTTCATCCTGCCGGAGGCCCTGCGCGAGCGGGCGGCCGCGATCGCCGAGGGCTTGAAGGGCTCCGTGACGCTCGGCGTCGGGCAGTTCTGCACGAAACCCGGGCTGGTGTTCGGGCTGCGCGGGCCCGACTTCGACGCGTGGGGCAGAACGCTCGCGGGGCTGGTGGAAGCCGCGCCGCCCGCGACGATGCTCCACGCCGGCATCTGCGAAGCCTACCATCAGGGCCTGGCGCGCGTCTCCGGAGTCGGAGGCGTGACCACGCTCGGCCGTTCGCGCGAGAACCCCGACCCGGCACGGACGCAGGGGGAGCCGGTCGTCCTCCGGACCGATGCGGGCAATTTCCAGCGGCATCCGGAACTGGCCGAGGAGGTCTTCGGACCGTTCGCGCTGCTGATCACCGCGGAAACGATGGCGGAACTCGAGTCCCTGGCCGCTGGCCTCGAGGGCCAGCTGACCGCGACCGTGCACGGCACGCCCGGGGACCTGCGGCGGGCCGGGCCGCTGATGCGCGTGCTGGAGCGCAAGGCCGGGCGGCTGATCGTCAACGGCTTTCCCACCGGGGTCGAGGTCAGCCCGGCCATGAACCACGGCGGCCCGTATCCCGCCACGACCGACGTGCGCTTCACCTCGGTCGGCACCGCCGCGTTGTATCGTTTTGTCCGGCCAGTCTGCTACCAGAACACGCCCGCCGCGCTGTTGCCCGACGCCCTCAAGGACGAGAACCCCCTCGGCCTCGCGCGGCTGGTGAATGGCGCTGCGACCCGCGCTCCGGTGAGCTGAGGCCGGGATCCGGGCGGAGCCGGGCCGGCGGGCGCAATCGCCTTGCCCGCCCGACCGCCTCCGGCAGTCTGCTCGCAATCCGTTACCCCTCATCTCCAGCCATGAAAAATGAATCCGTGTCGATCAGCCCCACCGGCGAGCGGTTCCCGCTGCCCACCCCGGAAGACTACCAGGCCGAGTTCGCCCGCCTGCAGAAGCTCGCGGCCGAGCAGCGCCAGGCCGGCCGCGAGATTGTCCTGGTGGTCGGCCTCGGGTTTGTCGGCGCGGTGATGGCCGCGGTCATCGCCGATTCGACCGACAAGAAGGGGCGGTCGGGCAAATTCGTGATCGGCATGCAGCGGCCGAGCACCCGGAGCTACTGGAAGATCCCGCTGTTCAACCGCGGGGTTTCGCCGGTGAAGGCCGAGGACCCGGAGGTCGATCTCCTGATCACGCGGTGCGTGAAAGAGAAGAAGACCCTGGTGGCGACGTACACCTACGACGCGCTCAAGCTGGCCGACGTCGTGGTGGTGGACGTGCAGTGCGACTTCCTGAAGGAGTCGCTCGGCGACGTGCGCACCGGCTCCGCCGAGATGGAGGCGCTCGAGGCTTCGCTCGCCCGGATCGCCGAGAACGTTCCGGCGCAGGCGCTGGTCCTGATCGAGACGACCGTGGCCCCCGGCACCACCGAGCAGGTGGCGTATCCGATCATGAAGAAGATTTTTGAGCGGCGGGGCATCAAGTCCGAGCCGCTCCTGGCGCACAGCTACGAGCGGGTCATGCCCGGCAAGAACTACGTCGCCTCGATCCGCGATTTCTGGCGCGTCTGCAGCGGGGTCAACGCCGCCGCGAAGAAACGGGTGGCCAAGTTTCTGACCGAAGTCCTCAACACGGAGAAGTTCCCGCTGACCGTGCTCGACCGCCCCATCGAGTCCGAGACGGCCAAGATTGTGGAGAACAGCTACCGCGCCACGATCCTCGCGTTCATGGACGAGTGGTCGCTCTTCGCCGAGCGCAACGGCGTCGACCTGAAGAAGGTCATCGAGGCGATCCGGGTGCGGCCCACGCACTCGAACATGATGTTCCCCGGACCGGGCATCGGCGGCTACTGCCTGCCGAAGGATGGCGGTCTCGGCATGTGGGCGTACAAGCACATCTTCGGCTGGGAGGACCAGATCTTCAAAATCACGCCGATGGCCATCGACGTGAACGACACCCGCTCGCTGCACGCCCCCCAGCTCGTGCGCGACGCCCTGCGCAACATGAGCAAGCCGCTCGCCGCCTCCGAGATCCTGCTTCTGGGCGCCGCGTATCGCGAGGACGTCGGGGACACCCGCTACAGCGGCTCCGAGATCATGGTGCGCAAGCTGACCGAAATGGGGGCGAACGTGCGGGTGCACGATCCCTACCTGGACCATTGGTGGGAATTCGAGGCGCAGGACACCTTCCCGCACCCGGGCTACAGCGCCTCGCGCTTTTTCCACCGCCAGGAGCCGCTCAAGGACCTGCGCATCGAAAAGGACCTGTGGGCGGCGATGAAGGGCGTCGACGCGATCGTGCTCGCGGTGCGCCACACCCCCTACCTCAGCCTCGACCCCGACCGGGTCGTCAAGAGCGTCGGCCAACCGTTCGCCCTCGTGGACTGCTTCTGCATTCTCGACGATGCCCGGATAGGCCGCTACCTCGAGCTCGGATGTGAGGTCAAGGGCATGGGCCGCGGCCACATCAAGCGGATCAAGGACTCGATCGCCGACACGAAGAAAGCCCGGAAATAGCCCGCGCCGGGGCGGCCGCGCCCGCGCGCTCCGTCAGATCCGCATGACCTTGAGCAGATCAGGGGTCACGACCGTGCGCTCAAGGTAGCCGAAGGTGCCGTGCGCCTTCACCTCGCGCGCCGCCTCCAGCAGGCCGGTCATCGCCGCGCGATAGAGCGAGGTGGAGAGGCTGATGCGCCGCACCCCGGCCGCGGCGAGCTCGGCCACGCTGAACGATTTCCCCTTGATGCCCACCATGAAGTTCACGGGCTTGGAAACGGCGGCGCAGACCGCGCGCAC
>JBAIXJ010000403.1:0-4018 GCA_037916645.1 Opitutales bacterium
GGGCAGGTGGTGGTGATCGGGGGCAACCTGGAAAAGACCCCGACCTCGGTGATCAAGGGCAACATTCAGCGAGTGCGTCTGCCCGCGGTCGGCGGAGTGCTGTCGTGGGCCAGGTCGGCCTTGTTCAAGGGTCGCCTGCTCTCGTTTGCCGGCGGTGCGGCCTGGGCGTGGGTGGTGGCCGCGGCATTCCTAGGTTTCTATGCCTTGCTCGCGTTGCTGTTCCCGCGGGCAATCGAGAAGTGCACCGAGACGCTCGAGCAAAAGCCGGGGTTCACGATCCTGACCGCCTTCCTCGTCATGCTGGCGATGCCGCTCGTGTTTGTGGTGCTCGCGATCACCGGCGTCGGGCTGTTGGTGGTCCCGGTCCTGGGGCTGGGCCTGTTCGTGGGGAAACTTTTCGGCCGCGCGGCGATGCTGGCGTGGTACGGGCGGCGGTTCACTGGCTGGTTCGGGGGCGGGAAGTCATTTGCGCCGGTCGTGACGGTTCTGGTGGGCGGCCTCTTCGTGATGATTCTTTATCTGGTGCCGCTCCTGGCCTTCGCCGTCCTCTGGCTCAACGGGTTCCTTGGGCTGGGCATGGTGTTCTACACGCTCATCCTGAGCATGCGCCGGAACGGGGGAAAGCGCGCCCAGGCGCCGGCGGCATTGGCCGCGGCGGTCCCGGCGGCGACCGCCGCCGTCGCTGCGGGTGCGGCGGGCGCTGAAGTCGTGCCCCCCTTGGTGGCGCCGGCAACCGCCCAGCCGGTGATCTCGGCCGCGACCCTGCCGCGCGCCGGATTCTGGATCCGCCTCATGGCGTCTTTCCTCGACGCCATCCTGATCGCCGTGGCCGCGGCCTTCATTCATCTGCCCGGCTTCTTCCTGTTTGCCCTGGCCACCTACTGCGTCGTCCTGTGGGCCCTGCGGGGGACGACGGTGGGCGGCGTCATCTGCGGGCTCAAGGTGGTGCGCCTCGACGACCGGCCGGTGGATTGGAGCGTCGCGATCGTGCGCGCGCTCGCCGCCTTCCTCTCGCTCGTGGTCGCCGGCCTCGGCTTCATCTGGGTCGTGTTCGACGACGAACGGCAGTCGTGGCATGACAAGATCGCGGGCACAACCATCGTCCGGGTGCCGAAGAGCATCTCCCTCGTTTAGCCGACGAAACGTCGCGCGAACACAGCCGGAAAAGGCGGAGCAGCAGCTCCGCCTTTTCGTTTGCGGACCGCGGAGCATCCCGCTTACAGCTTGCTCCCTATGGCAAACGCACTTGTCGGCCTCATCATGGGCAGCACCTCGGACTGGGAGACGATGCAGCACGTCGCGCACACGCTGGACGGCCTGGGCATCCCGTACGAAAAGCGCGTGATCAGCGCGCACCGGACGCCGAAGTTGATGTACGAGTGGGGCGCGTCGGCGCGGGACCGCGGCCTCAAGGTCGTTGTCGCCGGAGCGGGCGGGGCGGCGCATCTGGCGGGCGTGGCGGCGGCGCTGACGCCGCTGCCCGTCCTCGGCGTGCCAATGGAGTCGGCGTCGCTCAAGGGGCTGGATTCTTTGCTCTCGATGGTGCAGATGCCGGGCGGCGTTCCCGTGGCCACGTTCGCGATCGGAAAACCCGGGGCGATCAACGCGGCGCTGTTCGCCGCGGCGGTCCTGGCGCTCGGCGACGCGAAGATCCGGGAGGCGCTTGATCACTATCGGGCCACGCAGGCGAAGAAGGTGGAGGAGGCCAAGCTGCCCTGAGTCGGCGCGGCCGGCAGGACCGGTGCGCTGCAAACCCGTGCGGCCGGCGGCCCGGACCCGCACCCGGCGGCGGTCTCAATCCTTCTTGGGTTCGGGCGCCGGCGGCGGCCGGTCCGGCGCGCCGTTGTCCATGACAAACCGCCAGGTGCCATCGGGTTGGCGTTTCCAGATCGTGAGGAAAAAGCCGGTGCGGACCACGGGGTGGCCGTCCGCGCCCGGCCCGCGGAATTCATAGCGACCGTAGTTGTAGCCGAGCGTGCCATCGTCGGAGACGTCGGTGAAAAGCGCGGACCAGGTGAGCGAGACGCCCGGACGGTCCGCTCCCATGCGACGGCGCACCGCCTCGAGGCCGCGATACTTGCGCGGATCGGTGTCGATGAAGGCGACATCAGGCGCGGCAAAATGCTCAAAGGCGGCGAGGATGCCCTTTTCCCTCGCCGTGGCGCAGAAGGCATCTTCCATCCCGGCCAGTTCGACCTTGAGGGCCGCTTTGCGGGCCGCGTCATCGACCTGCGGTGGCGAGGCAGGGGATGAATCCGAGCCGAAGGCGCTGGACGCCCATAGGGCCAACGATCCAGCAGCGAGGAGGAGCAAGCGGGAGGGCGTTTTCAATGGTCAGCTGGGGGACGGTTGTGGCGGTGCGCGACGAATCTGCGGTAGTCGGTGGGGGTGTCGAGGTCGACGGCGAGTTCCGGGAGTTCGACCGTGGCGAGGGAGGCCGCGTGGCGCCGAAAAAGCGGCCGGGCGCCGACCGGACCGGTGAGAGCCGAGAGTTCTGCGTAGTGCCGCCGCGCGAAAAGGGCCGGAGGCCCCGGATGCCCTTCATAGCTGGCCGCCACAATCGATTTGCCGGTGCAGGCGAAGGCTTGGGCCAGACGGGTGATGGCGTCGGACGTCAGGTTGGGTTGATCGCAGAGGAGCAACACCACGGCCTCGGTAGGCGGGGAAAGGGATTCCAAGGCCTTCAGCCCAGCCCGGATTGAGGACGCCAAGCCCTTCTTCCATTCTTGGTTGATGACCGCGGTCACTGGCGACCCCGACACCTCCGGCCGGATCGCATCCGCCCGGGCTCCCAGCACCACGACCACCGGGCTCGCCTTCGCTGCCAGCACGGCATCGATAGCGCGGCGGAGCAACGATCTGCCGCTGATCGGCAGCAGTTGTTTGGGCCGACCCATTCGCGTTGAAGCACCGGCGGCGAGGATGATGGCGCCGAGATGGGATCGCATTTCGCTCACCGGGGGTCGCCGGGATGTGCCCAGCCGCGAGTACCATGCGGCGGCCTCGACCGCGACGCTTGCGGGAAAGACGGGCCAGGTATCTGGGGTGTTGGTTCTGGCCGCTCAGCCATGGATTGGTTTTTTCCGTTCGCGCAACGGCCGGGCGTCCCGATGCGCGAGGGCGGCCTTGATCTCGGCGAGGATCGCCAGCGCGACCTCGTCGGGGTTGTCGGCGCCGAGGTCGAGGCCAACCGGGGCGTGCAGGCGTTGGCGCATCTCATCCGTTAGGGGCAGGCCACCCGCCGCGAGGTCCGCCAGGATCTTCTCGGCGCGCTTCCGCGGGCCGAGCAACCCCAGGTAGGCGAGCCGCCGGGGCAAGAGCTGACGGAGCAGCGGCACGTCGTGGGCATAGTGATGGGTCATCACGACGGCGATGGAATCGTCGTCCAGGCCCAGGCGGCCCGGCGCCTCCTCAGGGCGCGCCACCACCACGGAATCGGCGTCGGGAAACCGGGCCGGCGTCGCATAGGCCGGCCGCGGGTCGACGACGGTGACTTGCCATCCCAGTCCCTTCGCTAGACGTACCAGGGGCTGCGCATCATCCCCGGCACCGAAGACAGCCAAAGCCGCGGGTGGCGCAACCGTCTCGCGGAATACCTCCGTCCCCGGCAACGATTCCAAGTCGCCGACGAGCCGGGTGCCGAGCAGCCGGTCGTCCGGACAACGCCATACGACCGCCAGCTCGGTGGGACGGCGTCGGAGAAGGTTCTCCCGCAAAACTCCGACCCAAGGGGGCAGGGGTGGAAGCCGCTCGATCAACACGTGGACGACGCCGTGGCAGCCGAGGCCGACACCCCACAGCAGATCATTCTCGGACGTCGTGTCGTAGGAAACGACCTCAGGACGCCCACTGGAAATGACAGAGCGGGCGTGAATGGCCACGTCGTCCTCGAGGCAACCGCCGCTGATCGATCCAATCCGATGGCCGTCACTCGTGAAAAGAGATCGGGCGCCCGGCCGGCGGTAGGAGGATCCCGCAACCGTCACGAGCGTGGCCAAGGCTGCGCCTCCGGCGGGTG
>JBAIXJ010000404.1:0-4573 GCA_037916645.1 Opitutales bacterium
CCTTTCCGTCAAGGCTTTACCCATGAAAGTGCTCGTCGCCGACAAGATCTCGCCCAAGGGAGTCGCCTTTCTGCGCCAACAGCCGGGCTTCGAGGTGGTGGAGGCCTACGGCTCCGCCCCGGCCAAGGTCTTGGAACTGGTCAAGGACGTGCATGCCATCGCCGTGCGCAGCGAGACGAAGATCACCGCCGAAGTGATCGCGGCGGCGCCCAAGCTTCAGGTCGTCGGCCGGGCGGGCGTGGGCGTCGACAACGTCGACGTCGAGGCGGCGACCGAGCGCGGCGTGGTCGTGATGAACACCCCCTCGGGCAACACGATCGCCACCGCGGAACTCACCTTCACCCACATGCTGTGCGGCGCCCGCCCGGTGCCGCAGGCGGCCGCCTCGATGCGGGACGGCAAATGGGACCGCAAGACCTTCTCGGGGCTCGAGCTGCACCGGAAGGTGCTCGGCGTCGTCGGCCTGGGCCGCATCGGCAGCGAGGTCGCGCGGCGGGCGCAGGCGTTCGGCATGCGGGTGCTCGCCTATGATCCCTACCTGGCGCCCAGCCGCGCCAAGGCCATGCAGGTCGAGCAGGGGGACCTCGACACCGTCCTGCGCGAGGCGGACTACATCACGGTACACATGCCGTTGACCGACCAGACCCGGTACATGATCGACGAGGCGGCGCTGGCCAAGATGAAGAAAGGCGTGCGCCTCTTCAACTGCGCCCGCGGCGGCATCATCAAGGAGTCGGCGCTTGTCGCGGCCCTCAAGTCGGGTCACGTCGCCGCCGCCGGCCTCGACGTGTACGAGACCGAGCCGCTGCCGGCCGACCACGAGCTGCGCAAGCTGCCCAACGTCACGCTGACGCCGCATCTCGGCGCCTCGACCGCCGAGGCGCAGGAGAGCGTGGGCATCGAGATCGCCGAGGCGATCGCCGACGCCCTCCGCGGGGGCGTAATCCGGAACGCGGTCAACGTGCCGTCGATCGACGCCGCCACCCTGAAGGTGCTCCGTCCCTACCTGGATCTCGGCGCGAAGCTCGGCACGCTCGTGCAGCAGATCGCCCCGGCGCAGATCGACCACCTCAACATCACCTACTGGGGCCGCATCGTCGACCTCGACGCCGACGCTGTGACGCGGACGATCGAGCGCGGATTTCTGCGGCGGATCAGCGGCGACGAGGTCAATCTGGTCAACGCCCCCGTCGTCCTGCAGCGCCTGGGCGTGCAGGTCGAGGTGGTGAAATCGGCCGCCGAGTGCGACTACACCGAGCTGATCCAGGTCGAGGCGACGGGCCCGGACGGGAAGGTCCATTCGGCGGACGGCACCCTGATCGGCAAGAACGCCAACCCGCGGATCGTGGCGATCAACGGGCGCGGCGTCGAGGTGGCCGCCGAGGGCAAGCTGCTGGTGCTCGAAAACGTCGACCAGCCCGGCATGGTCGGCACCATCGGCACGATCCTCGGGAAGGATGGCGTCAACATCGCCGACATGTCGCTCAGCCGCCTGACGCCGGGCGGCACGGCCTACATGGTGGTGCGCGTCGACAGCGAACCGAGCGCGGCCGCGCGCCAGGAAATCAAATCGAACCCGGCCATCAAGATGGCGAAGTTCGTCCAGCTGTGAGGCCTCTCTCGCCGGTGGAACGCGACCTCCGGGCGCGTTCGTCCCGATTCAGACATTCATGACCCTTTCCCTCATCATCGCCGGCGTCATCGGCTACCTGCTGGGCTCGCTGCCGTTCGGCTTCCTGGTGGCGAAGGCGCACGGGGTCGACATCTTCGCCGCGGGCAGCGGGAATCCGGGGGCGACCAACGTCAAGCGCGTGCTCGGCTCCCGCGCCGGCAACCTGGTCTATTTCCTCGACGCGCTGAAGGGCGCGGTCGCCACGGTCTGGCCGTGGGTGTGGGAAAAGAGCCGCGGGCCGCACCTCGGGGTCATCTTCGAACACGGCGGCCTGCGGGCGATGGCCGCGATCGACGTGGCGCTGCCGTTCTGCCTCGCCGGTCTCGTGGGGGCGGTGCTGGGGCACACGTTCTCGGTGTTCACCGCGTTCAAGGGCGGCAAGGGCGTGGCGACCGCCTCGGGCGGGCTGGTGGTGCTGATGCCCGGGCCCATTCTCATCGGCGCCGTGGTCTGGCTGGTCACGTTTCTGCTCTCCCGCTACGTCTCGCTCGCCTCGATTCTCGCGGCCATCGTCGTGCCGTCGTCAGCCTGGCTGCTGGGTCTCCATCCCGCGCTCAAGATTGTCGCCTCTGCCTTGGGGGTGCTCTTGATCCTGCGCCACCAAGCCAACATCGGCCGGCTGCTCGCCGGCACGGAGCACCGGTGGGAGCGCAAGGGCTCGCAGACGGACGAATCATGACCAAGGGCGCCGTCATCAACATCGGCTTTTGCGGCCTCGGCACGGTGGGGCAGGGGGTGTGGAAGCATCTCTCCGCCAGCCGGGCCGCCCTCGAGGCCCGGCTCGGCGCCCGGCTCGAGTTGTCGCGGGTCGCCGTCCGCAACCCCGCCAAGGCGCGCAGCGTGGAGATCCCGCCGGCGCGGCTGACGACCGACGCCCTCGCCGTGGCCACCGACCCCGCCGTGCACATCGTGTGCGAACTCATCGGCGGGACGACGCTGGCGCGCGACGTCACCCTCAAGGCGCTCGCGCAGGGGAAGATCGTGGTCTCGGCCAACAAGGCGCTGCTGTGCGGGCACGGCGCGGAGATCTTCGCCGCGGCGCGCAAGGGCGGCGGGCATTATTTCTTCGAGGGCAGCGTGGCCGGCGGCATCCCGATCATCAAGGCGCTGCGCGAGGGCCTGGTCGCCAACCGCTTCAAGCTCATCTACGGCATCCTCAACGGCACCTGCAACTACCTCCTCACCCGCATGGAACGCGAGGGCGCGGCCTACGCCGACGTCCTGGCCGACGCCAAGCGGCTGGGCTACGCCGAGGCCGACGAGTCGCTCGACGTGCAGGGGTGGGACACCGCGCACAAGGCCGCCATCCTCGCGTTCCTCGCCCACGGCATCTGGGTGAAGCCGGAGCAGATGCTGGTCGAGGGCATCACCCGCATCACCCAGGCCGACATCGTCCACGCCGCCCAGCTTGGCTACGGGATCAAGCTGCTCGCGGTGATCACGCGCGACTTCGAGACCAACGAGCTGTTTGTCCGCGTGCACCCGACGCTGCTGCCGCGCCGCCTGGTGCTCGCCAACGTCGAGGGGGTCTACAACGGCATCGCCGTCACCGGCGACGTGGTCGGCACCACGCTCTACATCGGGCGCGGCGCCGGCCAGGATGCCACCGCCAGCGCGGTGATCAGCGACATCGCCGACGCCGTGACGCTGCTGACCAGCGGCAAATCGGTCGTGGTGCCGGACGAGGCCGCCCTGATCCACGCCGGGGGCCGCAAGACGCTGAAGCTCGCCCCGCTCGAGTCGGTCCGCAGCCGCTATTACGTGCGCCTCGAGGTCAAGGACCAGCCCGGCGTGCTCGCGCAGGTCGCGACGGTCATGGCGCAGAACCGGGTGAGCATCGAGAGCGTGATCCAGCGCGGGGGCCGCCTGCCCGGCTCGGCCATGCTCATCCTGACCACCCACCAGAGCAACGAGCAGGCGATCCAGGCGACGCTGGCCGGCCTCGGCCGGCTCGACAGCGTCATGGAGGCGCCGCTGCTGCTGCGCATCGGCGATTTCGAGGAGTGAGGGAGCGGGCATTTGCCGCAAAAAGGCGCAAGAGGCAAAAAAAGATGATGAGCGACGTAGATGGCATGGTGGCCGGCCGCGATTGCCGGGATGCCGAAAAGAGAATATGAAGATTCCGTGGGTGCTCCTTTCGATCGCGCTTGCGAGCGGACTTGCCCGAGCCGACGAGATAGCCGCGGTGGCCTTGCGCGAAATCGCTAGCCAGCAGGTCAAGGTTTTTGATGTGGCGGCATCCAAATTCCGGGGGCCGACCAGCTTCAAAATCAGCTATCCTGCGAGCTGGGGTTTAGGTGAGATGTCACGCCCCGGCGTGGCGGCACGCATTGCCTGCGCCAATGGCGATGGCATGGACGCTCTGGTAATCGTCGTGAACCGGGGCGACCCGAAGATCAAGAACCCGACAGCGGATGCGGTGTTTACCAAGGAATTCTTTTCGAAATTCGGCATGTCAGGGGCCGTGGTGACGCGAAGCGAGCGCCTGAAGGAAGGGAATTTCGACGGCGCCATCCTGGAGTATTACCTCGTGCAATCCCGCCCCCCAATGAAGGCGCGGGCCTATGTGACAAACTACGTCTTTACCCAAAACGGAGCGTTGGTGCAGCTTCAGTTTTATGTCTTGCTCAGCGCGCAGGAGCAGAAGGACGCTGATGATACCCGCATCGCGGCATTTCGGCCGTTATGGAAGGCCATGGTCGCGACGCTCCAAGTCGATTGAAGGGAAAAGTCTCGCCCGGTTTCACGCTTTTTGCAGCCATTCCCATCGTCAACCATGGCCAGAATCGTCCAGAAGTACGGCGGCACCTCGGTGGGCGACATCGAGCGCATCAAGCGCGTCGCCGAGCGCATCAAGGCGGCCCGCGAGGAGGGCAACGAGCTGGTGGTCGTCGTGTCGGC
>JBAIXJ010000405.1:0-1641 GCA_037916645.1 Opitutales bacterium
CACGCTTCGGCCCGGATACCGGCGGGTGTCCGGGCTTTTTGCTGGCGCGCAACGGCCGCGGCCGCACCGATTTCGGCTTCCGTTCGCCGGCCCTGCGGCTAGCCTGCCCGGTCGTGGCGAAACCCAAGACCACCCTTGACTGGCGGTTGCTGTTTCTCCTGCCGATCCCCGTGCTGTGGTGCGTGGCCGGCCACTACGGGGGGGTCCAGTTTGTGGAGAACCGCACCATCGACTGGCGGTTTCGCGCCCGGGGCGACATCCCGGCGCCGGTGAAAGTGGTGTATATCGACGTCGATTCCCGCACCATCGACGACATCGGCAACATGCCGTGGAACCGGAGCTTCTTTGCCCGCGTGTCCGACGTGCTGCTCAACGTCGCGCATGTGCGGGCGATTGGGTTCGACTTTGTCGTTTCCCCCAACGGCGAGTCTGAATCCGCGGATCGCAAGCGGCTGGTGGAGGGGGACCTGGAGTTCGGGCGGTTTCTCTTTCGCGGCGCGCCGGTGGTCCTGGGCGCGTCATTCACGGCGCGCGAGTTCCGGGCGACGGAGGGTCGGATCCTCCATCGGGAGCTGCCGCTCCTGGCCAAGGGACTGAAGGAGGTGTCCGCCATCGAGCCGCCCGAAGTGAGCGCCCTCCTGGTCCCGGGGCGCCCCGCGTGGTCGCCGCCCAACATCGGCCTGATCGACACGCTCGACGGCGGCACACGCGCGGTGCCGGCGTGGACGCCGACGAGCATCGGTCCCTTCTATCACGCCGCCGTCCAGCTGGCCCGCCTGTACTGGGGCATGCCGGTGGGCAGTCTCAAGGTCTCAGGCGACCATCTCGATTACGTCTGGCCCGACGGACGCTTGCAGGCCCGTGTCCCGTTGCGCAACGGGCAGCTGCTGGATGTGAACTGGTTCTCCTCCTGGGGGTCGTCCCTGAATCTGCACGAAAGCTTCTCGGTCGTGTACAACTATGCCCGGATGCTGAAATCGGAGAAGGCCGAGGAGCAGGAAACGGCGAAAAAGTACTTCGCGCAGGATGACTGGAAGGACGCCGTGGTGCTCGTTGGACCCGTGGATCCGCTCCTGCAGGACACCGCCACGACGCCGATGGACGAGACGCCGGTCCCCCGCGTCGGGGTGCACGGGAATCTGCTGAAGACGATCGTGTCGGGGCTTTATCTGCGGCGCCTGCCGGAATGGGCCGTGGTTGTGATCGCCGTGGTCCTGACCCTCCTCGGCACGTCGTCGGTGGTGTACACCGGAAAAAACGTCGTCGCGGCGCGGATCACGGCGGTCGTCCTCGCCGCGGGTTATGTGGGCGTGGCGTTCCTGTTATTCAAGCAGGTCGAGCTGGAGCTGCCGCTGGCCGTCCCCATCGGGTCCGCCTTCACTACCAGCTTCGCCGCGTTGGTGGTGGAGGTGCTGAAGGAGGAGAAGCAGCGCGGGCGCATCAAGGGCCTGTTCGGCACCTACCTCTCGCCGGAACTGGTCAACCGCATGGTCGAATCCGGCGAGGACCCCCAACTCGGCGGGCACGAGGAGGTCATCACCGCCTATTTCTCGGACATTCAGTCGTTCTCGACGTTCTCCGAGGAGATGTCGCCCGACCGGCTCGTCGAACTCATGAACGAGTACCTCACCGCCTGCACCG
>JBAIXJ010000406.1:0-30293 GCA_037916645.1 Opitutales bacterium
GGACCGACGGCCTGCGCCCCTTCCTCGGACTCTACATCTTCAAAGGCTGACGCCGTCCGACCATGAAGAATCTCGACCCGAACCAGATCAGGGATTACGTCCGCGAGCGCTACGGCGCCATCGCGGCCCAGGACGACTCCGAAGCCGGGGGTGGCTGCGGATGCGGCGGCGGGAACTCGAGCTGTTGCGGCGGCGGCGCCAGCGCCGAGACGACGTACAGCGAAAAGCTCGGCTACTCGGCCGCCGATGCGGCCGCCGTGCCCGCCGGGGCCGATCTCGGTCTGGGATGCGGCAATCCGCTCGCCCTCGCCTCGATCCAGCCCGGCGAGACCGTGCTCGACCTCGGCAGCGGCGCGGGCTTCGACTGCCTGCTGGCCGCGCGCCAGCTCAACGGCACGGGCCGGGTGATCGGCGTGGACATGGCGCCGCCGATGATCGCAAAGGCGCGGCGCAATGCGGCAAAGGCCGGCTTCGCCAACGTCGAGTTCCGCCTCGGCGAAATCGAGCACCTGCCCGTGGCCGACGCCTCGGTCGACCTGATCATCTCGAACTGCGTGGTCAATCTCTCGCCCGAGAAGGCGCAGGTCTACCGCGAGGCTTTCCGCGTGCTCAAGCCCGGCGGGCGTCTGGCCATCGCGGACGTCGTGGCGACGAAGCCCGTGCCGCCGGCCCTGCGCCAGCAGCTCGAGGCGATCGGCGCCTGCGTCGCGGGCGCGGCGCTCGTCGACGACATCAAGCGGATGCTCCGGGAGGCCGGCTTTGCCCGGATCGAGCTCCAGCCCCGGGAAAGCTCGCGCCAGATCGTCGCCCAGTGGACCGAGGACGCGGCGGTCGCGGATTTTGTGGTGTCCGCCTACCTCACGGCGTACAAGAACTGACTGCCGTGAAAACGACCTCCCGCGCCGCCCGGATCTCCGCCGCCCGACCCGACGACGCGCCGGCCATCCGCGCGCTGCTGCGGGCCGCGGACCTGCCCGCCGAGGATTTTGCGGAGCATCTGGCGCATTTCCTCGTCGCGCGCCGGGCCGATGCGGTCGTGGGCGCGGTGGGGTTCGAGCGGCACGCCCGCGACGCCCTGCTCCGCTCGCTGGTCGTGGCGCCGGAGACACGCGGCGCCGGGGTGGGCGGGCGCCTGGTGTCCCGCCTCGCCGCCGCGGCCGCCCGCACGGGCGCGAAGCGGTTCTACCTGCTCACCACGACCGCGGAGGCGTTCTTCGCCCGCCGTGGCTTCCGGAAGATCCCGCGCGCCGAGGTGCCGGCGGCCATCGCGGCGACAACGGAATTCCACAACCTGTGTCCGGTCAGCGCGGTCTGCATGACGCGGGCCGTCACGCCGCCCGCGGCGAGCTCATGACCGCCCGGGCCTTCGACGCCGAGGTGTTGCAGGTGGCGCCGCGATTGCGGGCGTTCCTCCGCCGCCGGGTGGGCGACGACGCCACGGCCGACGATCTGACGCAGGAGACGCTGCTCAAGGTCTATCGCTCGCGGGAGACGCTGCGGGACGACACCCGCCTCGAGGCCTGGCTCTACCGCGTCGCCCGCTCGACGCTCATCGATTTCTACCGCCGGCGGAAGCCGGTTGAGGAGCTGCCGCCGTCGCTCGCCGCGGAGAATCGCGACGATTTCGAGGCGATGCGCACGGCCATGGCGTCGTCGCTCCACCACTTTCTCGCCGAGCTCCCCCCGGCCTACCGCGAGCCCGTGCGGCTGGCGGAGCTCGAGGGGCTGCCGCTCGCCAAGATCGCGCTGCGCCTCGGGCTGTCGCTGACCGCGGTGAAATCGCGGGTGCGGCGCGGCCGGCAGATGCTCCGGGGGAAGCTGCAGGCGTGCTGCCGGTTGGAGTTCGACCGCCTCGGGCGGGTGATCGGGTGGGAGCGGCGCCAGCTGATGTGCTGCGAGTGACCGCCCCTGCCGGCGGGGACGGCGGATTCCCCGCTTGATCTATATTCCCGCGCAGGCATATAGTGGCGCGGTGGAACTGGTCCGTATCTACGAGTGCCTGTGCGACCTCACGCGCCTGCGCATCCTGAATCTGCTGCTGCGCGGGCCGCTGTGCGTCTGCCATGTCCAGGCCGTGCTGCAGGAGCCGCAGGTGAAGGTTTCGAAGCACCTCGCCTACCTGCGGGCGCGGGGATTTGTCACCGTCACGCGCCGCGGCAACTGGATGGTCTACGGCCTGCCGCCGCGGCGGCCGCGCGAACTCGCCGCCAACCTCGCCTGCCTGCAGGACTGCGCGGCGGAGGATCCGGTTTTCCGGCGCGACGCCGCCAGACTCCGCAAGGTGCGCCGGAAGGTCGCGCGGACCGGCCCGTTCGGCGCCCTGCCAACGACCGGGAGGAAATGCGCCTGCTAGCGCTCGGCCCCATGACCGCCGCCAAGCCCGTCGTCCCTGTCCCGTGCACCGGCACCTCCGGCCGCGGTGACGTCGCCCGGGTTCGGCCGGCCCGTCTTTGCCAATGAAACTCATCCAAGTCTACGATCCCCCCCTGTGCTGCTCGACCGGAGTCTGCGGGCCCGATGTCGATCCGAAGCTCGTCCAATTCGCCGCCGACTTGAAATGGCTCGGCGAACAGGGAATGACGGTCGAGCGGTTCAACCTGGCGCAGACCCCCGTCGCGTTTGCCGAGAACGAAGTCGTGCGAACGGCGTTGTCGGAAAAAGGCGAAGCGGCGCTGCCCCTGGTGGTGATGGACGGGAAAGTGGCGCTCAGCGGCACCTATCCGACGCGGCATGAGTTTGCCGCGCTCATCGGTCTGCCGATGGCGAACCCAAGCCTGTTCACGCCCGCGGTGGCCGAACTGGTGGCGATTGGTGCCTCGATCGCGGCCAACTGCGAGCCGTGTCTGCGCCACCACGTCAAAAAGGCGGAAGAGCTGGGAATCACCAAGGCGGACATGGCCCGAGCCGTGGAACTCGCCGCCAAGGTCAAGGATGCGCCGCATCGCGCCATTCTGAAACTGGCGGGACATTTGACGGCGGCCCAAGCGGCCGGCGAAACCGCGACGCAGAATCGAACTGAGCGATGAAAGCAGTTGACGCTCCGTCGGCGGGCACGGCGCTCGCGACGTTGGTCGGCGACGCCACCCGCCATCTGTTTTTCACTGGCAAGGGTGGCGTGGGAAAAACCTCGCTGGCCTGCGCTGCCGCGGTGGCGCTGGCGGACACCGGGAAACGGGTGCTGCTGGTCAGTACCGACCCGGCTTCGAATCTCGATGAAGTGCTCGGTCAGAAACTCGGCGGGGGGCCGACGCCGGTTCCCGGCGTGGACGGATTGCGAGCCATGAACATCGATCCGGAAGCGGCCGCCCAGGCCTATCGCGACCGCATGGTGGGTCCCTATCGCGGCCGGCTCCCGGCGGCCATCGTGCGCAGCATGGAGGAGCAATTGTCGGGCGCCTGCACCATGGAAATCGCGGCCTTTGACGAATTTGCCCGGCTGCTGGGAGAAACGGCGGCGACGGCGGACTTCGACCATGTGATTTTCGACACGGCGCCCACCGGACACACGCTGCGGCTCATGACCCTGCCGACCGCGTGGACCGGCTTTCTGACGGACAACACCTCGGGCACCTCCTGCCTTGGACCGCTGGCGGGATTGCAGAAGCAGCGGACGATTTACGAAGGCTCGGTCGCCGCGCTCGCCGACGGCGCGCGCACGACCCTGGTGTTGGTCAGCCTGCCGCAGAAAGCCGCGCTCGATGAGGCCGAACGCACCAGCGCCGAGCTCGCCGCCATCGGGGTGCGCAACCAGCGGCTGATTCTGAATGGCGTGTTCCAGGCATCCGATTCCGATCCGCTCGGAATGGCGCTGGAACGCCGGGCCCAAAACGCCCTGACCGCCAAACAGGCGTTCCTGCAGCAGATGTCCGTGGTGGAGGTTCCGTTGTGTGCCCGCAATCTCATTGGCCTTCCGGCGCTGCGCGATCTGGTCGGCGGCCGGACATTCGCGGGCAACGAGACGGCCGCCCCCGAGGTTGAGCTCCCTCCGCTCGAAACGTTGTCTGCGCTGGTCGATGATCTGGAGCGGGCGGGCCCGGGCGTGATCATGACGATGGGCAAGGGCGGAGTGGGCAAGACCACCCTGGCCGCCGCCATCGCGACGGAACTGGCCCGGCGCGGATTGCCCGTCCATCTGAGCACCACCGATCCGGCGGCCCATGTGGCGGCGGCGGCCGGGGAAACCGCAGGATTTCAGGTCAGCCGGATCGATCCGCAGGCGGAGACCAGGGCGTATGTCGCCCAGGTCATGGCCACCGCCGGCCACGGTCTCGACGCCGACGGGCGGGCCCTGCTGGAGGAGGACCTGCGCTCGCCGTGCACCGAAGAGATCGCGGTCTTCCGCGCCTTCGCCCGCATCGTGGCGCAAGGGCGGGACCGGTTCGTGGTCTTGGATACCGCGCCGACGGGACACACGCTGCTGTTGCTCGACGCCACCGAGGCCTACCATCGCGAAGTCGCGCGCAAGGCCAGCAATCTGCCGGAAGAAGTTCTCCAACTGCTGCCCCGCCTCCGCGACCCGCGCTTCACGCGGGTCCTGGTGGTCACGCTCCCGGAGGCGACCCCGGTGCACGAGGCGGCGGCCCTGCAGACCGACCTGCGCCGGGCGCGGATCGAACCGTTTGCCTGGGTGATCAATCAGAGCCTGGCCCGGGCTGACACCAGCGACCCGCTGCTCAGGGCGCGCGGCGCGGGCGAGCGACCGTTCATTCAGGAAGTCGCCCGCGACTTGGCCCAACGCACGGCGATGGTGCCATGGGTGCCGGATGAACCGGTCGGCCCCGCGAAGTTGCAGCAGCTTTTCCATGCGTTCCCGAAGAACTGAAACCCACCGAACATGACAACCTACGTTTACGAGACCATCCCCACGAAACCCGGCGAAAAGCCGCGCTATTTCGAGATCAAGCAAGGCATGAAGGACGCCCCGCTGGCCAAACACCCCGTGACCGGCGAATCCATCCGCCGGGTGGTCCTGGGCGGGTATGGCGTCCTCAAGTCCGGCGAAGCCGCCCAAAAACCCTCGGGCGACGACGGGGGGTGCGGCTGCGGTCCGAGAGGTTGCTGCGGATGACAGCCGGAGGCCCCATGAGTTCACCGGCCAAACGTCTGAATCTCTTCGAGCGCTACCTCTCCGTGTGGGTCCTGATCTGCATGGTCGTGGGCGTGACCTTGGGCAAGGCGCTGCCGGGCTTCACAGCCGCGCTGAGCCGCCTCGAGTTCGGCGCGGGCTCGCAGGTGAACGTCCCGATTGCCGTGCTCATCTGGCTCATGATCTACCCGATGATGCTGAAGATCGACTTCGGCTCGCTGGGCGGCATCGCCCGGCGGCCCAAGGGCCTGTTCGTGACGCTGTTTGTCAACTGGCTCGTCAAGCCGTTCAGCATGGCGTTCTTTGCCTGGCTGTTCTTCCGGCACGTTTTTGCCGCGTGGGTCGATCCCGCGACCGCGAGCAACTACACCGCCGGGCTCATCATCCTGGCGGCGGCACCCTGTACGGCGATGGTCTTCGTCTGGAGCTATCTCACCGACGGCGATCCGGCCTACACGCTGGTGCAGGTGGCGGTGAACGATCTCATCATGCTCGTGGCCTTCGCGCCCATCGTGATGTTCCTTTGCGGCGTGGCCAACGTGATCGTGCCCTCGAAGGTGCTGATCACGTCGGTCGTGGTCTTCATCGTGATTCCCCTGGCGGCGGGCTGGCTCACGCGGAAGCTGCTGCTGCGGGCGCGCGGCCGGGAGTGGTTCGAACAGACCTTCCTGCCGGCGTTTCACCCCGTGACCGTGGTGGCGCTCCTGGCGACGCTGGTGCTGATCTTCGCGTTTCAGGCCGAGAACCTGACGACGAAGTGGATCGCCGTGATCCTGCTGGCGATCCCGATCCTGGTGCAGGTCTACTTCAACTCGGCGTTGACCTATCTGCTGATGCACCGGTTCAAGGTGCCGCACAGCATCGCCGCACCCGGAGCGCTCATCGGTGCGAGCAATTTCTTCGAGCTGGCCGTGGCCGTGGCGATCACCCTGTTTGGCCCCGGTTCGGGCGCGGCGCTGGCCTGCGTGGTCGGCGTGCTGGTCGAGGTGCCCGTCATGCTGTCCGTCTGCCGGGTCTGCGTGCGCTCCCGCGGCTGGTACGAGCGGCGGACCGCCTGAGCCATGGCCGGCGCGCGGAGGAGACGCCCGGCGGCCGCTCCGCCCTCCTGCGATCCGGCGCCGGAACCGGGGTGCGCGAGCTCCCGCGGCGGGTGACCGCCGGTTTCGGTTGCCAGCCGGGGCGCGGGCTGTTCTGTTGCGCGGCTTCATGAAACTGGCCATTCCGCCCGGGGAATTCGCGGGCTACGTGTTCGATCTGGACGGCACGCTCGTCGACACCATGCCGCTGCACTTCGCGGCCTGGCGCGAAGCGCTCCGGCGCTGCGGGCTGGGGCGCGAGCTGGACGAGGACTACTTCTACTCGCTGGGCGGCGTGCCGACGCGGCGGGTGGCCGAGAAGATCGCCGAGCACTACGGCGTGAGGCTGGACGCCGCGCAGGTGGAACACGTGAAGGAGGCCATCTACCTTGAGCGGCTGAAGGAGGCGAAGCTCATCGCCCCGGTGGCGGAATTCGCCCGCCGGGTGGCCAAGACGCACCCGGTGGCGATCGTCACCGGCGGCATGCCCGCGGTCGCGCAGGGCGCGCTGCGCCATTCGGGGCTCGACCGGGTCTTCTCGATCGTGGTCACGCCGGCCGACGTGCCGCCGGGCCGGGGGAAGCCGGCGCCCGACATGTTTTTGCTGGCGGCCCGCCGCATGGGCGTGCCGCCGGAGCGCTGCCTGGTCTTTGAGGATGCGGAGCCGGGCCTCGCCGGGGCGCGGGCGGCGGGCATGCAGGTGGTGCATGTGCCGAGCCGGAATTCCGGTTCGCCGCGCACCGGCTAGCACCGGAACGGGATGCGGGCGGACGTGGCGTCCGGCGCGCCGGCCTCAACGGCTCGCGGAGGCGCGGCGCAGGCGGTCGTTGATCGCCGCGCCTGGACCGTGCGCCGGAGCCAGGCCGGCGTGCAGGCGGCTCCATGCGCCGCGGTCGAGCTGGCGGAGAACCGCGAACAAGCGCCGGGCCGCCGCGCGCACGTCGCCGGAGGGCGTGAGCCAGAAGACGTTGTCCCGCCCGGCCGCCCACGCTGGCCGCCGGAAGCAGAGCCAGGCCTCGTCGCCGCCCGCCCGCGCGACCATGGTGGCCGTGACGCGCCGGTGCAGGATCAACGGGCGGCGCGGGCTGTAATGACGGTGCAGGAGGCCCGGCGCGAGCGCCGGCCCCGCCGGGTGCCGCCGCAGGGATCGCACGGGTACGCCCAGCACCTTCTGGATCCGGGCCGGAGTGATCACGCCGGGCCGCAACAGCACGGGCCGGCGGGGATCGCGCAGATCAACGATGGTCGACTCCAGTCCATGCCGGCACGGCCCGCCGTCCAGGATGTGACGGACGCGGCGGCCCAGGCCCTCCCGCACGTGCGCCGCGGTGGTCGGGCTGATATACCCGAACGGATTCGCGCTCGGGGCCGCCAGCGGCAGGCGGCAGATGCGCAGCAGCCGGCGCAGCAGCGGATGGGCCGGCATCCGCACCGCCACGCTCGGCAGCCCGGCCGTCACGACCGCGGGCACGGCCGGCTTGCGGTCGAGGACCAGGGTCAGGGGGCCGGGCCAGAAGGCCCGGGCGAGCCGCGCGACCGCCGGGTTGGTCGCGGCGATCCGTTCCAGCATCGCCAGGTCGGCAACATGCACGATCAGGGGATCGTCCGCCGGCCGGCCCTTGGCCCGGAAGATCCGGCGGCAGGCCGCCGCGTCGAGGGCGTTCGCGGCCAGACCGTAGACGGTTTCGGTCGGCACGGCCACCAGGCCGCCGCCGCGGAGAACGCGGGCGAGCCGGCGGAGGGTGGCGGGCGTGCCTCGATGGATCGTGGCGGCCATGGCGCAGCTGAACACAAAAAAGGCCGGAGCGGAAGCTCCGGCCTCGGCAGGGGGCGGGCGGCGGCCTATTGGGCCAGCAGCATCGCGCGCGAACGCTTGAGGGTCTTGGTCACCGCGCGCTGGTGCTTGGAGCTGAGGCCGGTGTATTTGCGCGGCAGGATCTTGCCGGTGTCGGTCACGCAGCGGTTCAGCATCTGCGGGTTGGTGAACGGGATCTCCGGCGGCGTGAGGCTGCGCGGCTTCGATTCGGGCGTCGTCATGGCGGCAAAAAAGTGAGGAGCGGTTGAGGCTGCTCCGCGGGGCGGGGTTGTCAACGCGCATTTTCCCGCCCGGCGCGGCGGCGGAACCGGGGTTCGGGCAGATTGCAGGGCAGCGGGCGCGCCGCTCCGGATTTTGCTGGCGTCGCCCGCCCGGCGTGCGCCATCGTGACCATCCCCCCGGAGGCCCGCCTCCGGGGCGGCCGTTCCCTCGCGACCGTGGATTGCCTTGCACATTGTCCGAGGGGGGAAAAGATGAAACAAATCGTCCAAAACCACGTCTCTTGTTTGGTCCCGGTTGCCTGACATTTTCCGCCGTATGAATCCCCGTGTTCGGCTTGGAGCCGCTGCGTGCCGCGTGCGTTTCTTCCTGTTGGGGTACAAAGACCTGCTGTGGTCGGCATTGCTGCTCCCGGCGCTGGCCTTGGGCCAAACCAGCAACTACACCCCGTACACCTTCTCGACGCTGGCGGGGCGGGCGGGAATCGGAAGCCAGGACGGCCAGGGGTCGGCCGCCCAGTTCTCCCTCTCCTCGGGCGTGGTGGTGGACAGTGCGGGCAACACCTATGTGGCCGACACGGGCAACAGCACCATCCGGAAGATCACGCCTGACGGCACGACGACCACGCTGGCCGGGCTGGCGGGCCAGACCGGAAGCGCGGACGGGACCGGGAGCGCGGCGCGGTTTTTCAACCCGATCGGCATCGCGCTGGACAGCGCCGGCACGCTCTACGTCGCCGACACCAACAATTACACGATTCGCAAGGTCACGGCGGGCGGCGCGGTGTCCACGCTGGCCGGCCTGGCGCGCAACGGCGGCTTCACCGACGGCTCCGGGAACGCGGCGCGGTTCCTCCTGCCATTCGGCATCACGCTCGACAGCGCGGGCAACGCCTACGTCTCGGATTCCGCGAACAACACCATCCGCAAGATCACGCCGGCCGGCGCGGTGACGACGCTGGCGGGGGTGGGGCAGGCGCCCAGCGCGGGGAGCGTCGACGGCACGGGCACCAACGCGCGCTTCAACCACCCGCGCAGCGTGGCGGTGGACGGTTCGGGCAACGTCTACGTCGCGGACACCACGAACAGCGTCATCCGAAAGATCTCGACGGGCGGCGCGGTCACGACCCTCGCGGGCACGGTCGGGACGGCGGGCGGCGCCGACGGCACGGGCTCGGCCGCGCAGTTCAACGCGCCCTTTGACGTGGCGGTCGACTCGAGCGGCAACGTGTATGTCGCGGACACCCGCAACAACACCATCCGCAAGATCACCCCGGCCGGCGTGGTCACCACGGTGGCCGGCGTGGCCGGAATCGCGGGCAGCGCGGACGGGACGGGTTCCGCCGCGCGTTTCAACGGCCCCACCGCGGTGGCCGTCGACAGCTCGGGCAATCTCTATGTCTCGGACACCGTCAACGACACGATCCGGAAGATCAGCTCCGGCGGGGTGGTGACCACGCTGGCCGGCGCGGCCGGGCTGGGGGGCGTTCTGGACGCCACCGGCACCGCCGCCCGGTTCTACGGCCCCACCGGCGTGGCGGTCGACAGCTCGGGCAATGTCTACACGGCGGACCCCGGCGCGTATGTCGTCCGGAAGATCACCTCGGCGGGCGTCGTGACGACGCTCGCCGGCAACCTCGGCATCGCGGGCAGCAATGACGGGACGAGCAGCGCGACGTTCAGGGGGCCGCAGGGCCTGGATGTCGACAGCGCCGGCAACGTCTACGTCTGCGACGAGGGCAACCAGACGATCCGGAAGATCACCTCGGCGGGCGCGGTGACGACCCTCGCGGGCACCGTGGGGATCACCGGGGCGGTCGACGGGACCGGCACGGCCGCGAAATTCAATGTTCCCAGCGGCCTGGCGGTGGACAGCTCGGGCAATGTGTACGTCGCGGACAACACCAACAACACCATCCGCAAGATCACCTCGTCCGGGACGGTGACCACGCTGGCGGGCGCGCCGAGCAATGCGGGCTGGGCCGACGGCACGGGCGGAGCCGCCCAGTTCAACGGTCCCGCCGGCATGGCGACCGACAGCAGCGGCAATTTCTACGTGGCCGACGCGGGCAACAACACCATCCGCAAGATCACGCCGGACGGCGCGGTGACGACGGTGGCGGGCTCGGCCACGGACCGGAGCAATCTCAGCCGGGACGGGCAGATCATCCTGGCGCGTTTCAACGGGCCGACCGGCGTCACGGTTGATGCGGGCGGCAACATCTATGTCGCGGATGCCGGCAACAGCGAGATCCGGCTGATTTCGCCCAGCGGCATAGTCAACACGATGGCGGGCGCGCCGGGCCACCGGGGTCTGGCCGACGGCCCGGGCACCTACGCGCTGTTCAACCAGCCGGAAGGGGTGGCGGTGGACAGCGCGGGCACCGTGCACATCGCCGACACGGTCAACAATGCCATCCGGCTCATGACGCCGTCGGGGGTGGTCACCACGCTGGCCGGGGCCACCGACAGCCGGGGGAGCTCGAACGGCACGGGCGCCGCCGCGCGATTCTACAATCCGGCCGGCACGGCGGTGGACGCCGCCGGCAACGTTTACGTGGCCGACACCATCAACGACACGATCCGGATGGTCAGCCCCTCGGGCGTCGTGACCACGCTGGCCGGCGTGGCCGGCGTCTACGGCAAGGACGACGGCACCGGGACGGCGGCACGGTTCAATTACCCGTTCGCTGTGGCGACGGACGCGTCGGGCAACGTCTACGTGGCCGACAACGGCAACACCGAGATCCGCAAGATCGCGCCCGGAGGCGTGGTGACGACCCTCGCGGGCATGTCGGGCAGCACAGGCACCACGGACGGCGCGGGCAGTTCCGCGCGGTTCAATTCCCCGTCCGGGGTCGCGGTGGACAGCACGGGCAACATTTACGTGGCGGACACCAACAATTACACGATTCGGAAGGTCGCCTCCGACGGCACCGTGACGACGCTGGCGGGCTCCGCCGGGACCAGCGGCGTCTTTGACGGCACGGGGACGCTGGCGTTATTCAGCCTCCCGATCGGAGTGGCCACCGACAGTTCGGGCAATGTCTTCGTGGCCGACACCGGCAACCAGACCATCCGGCGAATCTCCTCGGCCGGGGCGGTGTCGACGGTCGCGGGGGCGGCGGGCACGGTGGGCAGCACCGACGGGACGGGGACTCTCGCCTTGTTCAATTCCCCCACCGCCCTGGCGGTCGACAGCACCGGCAATGTCTATGTGGCGGACACGGGCAACGCGACCATCCGGAAGATCGGAGCCGGCGGGGCGGTGACGACCTTGGCGGGCAGCGCGGGCGTCTCCGGCTACGCCGACGGCCCCGGCAGCGCGGCGCGGTTTCAGCAGCCGCACGGCATCTCGGTGGACAGCGCGGGCAACCTGTATGTGGGCGATCTGGGCAACAACGTGCTCCGGAAGATCACGCCGGCCGGTGTGGTCACCACGGTGGCCGGCTCCGCGATTTCGGCCAGCATCGGCAGCGTCGATGGCGTGGGCAGCGCCGCACGGTTCAACGAGCCCCAGGGGGTGGCGGTCGATCCGTCGGGCAACGTCTACGTCACCGACATCTACAACAGCACGATCCGGAAGATCCAGCCGGACGGGACGGTGACGACGTACGCGGGCACCCCGGGCCGGCGGGACACGAACGACGGCACCGGCGCGGCCGCGGGATTCTCCTATCCCCTGGGCCTGGCGGCGGACAACGCCGGCAATGTGTACGTGGCCGACACCTATAACTTCACCGTCCGGAAGATCGCCGCGGGCGGCGTGGTGACGACGCTCGCCGGCACGGCGGGGGTCTCGGGCTCCCTCGACGGCACCGGCAGCTCGGGCCTGTTCGCCCGGCCGACGGCGCTGGCCGCCGACAGTTCCGGCAACGTTTTTGTGGCGGACTCGGGCAGCAACACGATTCGCAAGGTCACCTCGGCCGGCGTGGTGACGACGTTCGCGGGCGTTGCCGGGGCCACCGGCTCCGTGGATGGCTCGGGCACCATCGCCACCTTCTCCGATCCCCGGGGGATCACGGTGGACGCCTCCGGAAATGTCTACGTGGCGGACTCCAGCAACGACCTGATCCGGAAGATCGCGTCGGACGGGACCGTGACGACCGTGGCGGGTGCGGTGCAGAGCGCCGGGAGCAAGGACGGCGTCGGCGCCAACGCCTGGTTCAACAGCCCGGTCGGCATGGCCGTGGACCCCTCGGGCAACATCATTGTGGTGGACACCAACAACAACCTCGTGCGGAAGGTCACCCCCGCGGGGGTCGTGACGACGCTGGGCGGAATCGCCGGCGCCACGGGCAGCGCCGACGGCACGGGTTCCGACGCCCGCTTCAATTCGCCGGGCGGCGTGGCGGTGGACGGCGCGGGCAACCTCTATGTCGCCGACACCTTCAACAACACCGTCCGCAAGGGGGTTCCGGCCGGTGGCAGCTCCGGCTCCGGCGGCTCGAGTACCCCTGGGGGGACGAGCGTTTCGACGCCGGCCAAGGCGACGGTCACGGTGGGCCACGGCGTGACGTTCAGCGCCGTCAGCGCGGCCGCCACCTTCCAGTGGCAGGTCTCCACCGACAACGGCGGCACCTGGTCGAACCTGACCGACGGCAGCCAGTACAGCGGCGCCGCGACCAATTCCCTGACCGTCATCAACGCCACCGCGGCGATGAACGGCTATCAATATCGGGTCGTGGTCAATGGCGGCACCGCCAGCTCGTCGACGGCGCTGACGGTCGTCACCGCGTATTTTCCGTATCCGGCCGGCATCACGGTGGATTCCTCGAACGGCCTTTACGTGGCTGATTCGTCCACCAACACGGTCAGCAAGATGACGTCGGCGGGAGTGATCACGCTGCTGGCCGGGACCAACGGCACGGCGGGCACGGCCGACGGCACGGGTTCGCTGGCGCTGTTCAACCAACCCAACGGAGTCGTGACCTCCGGCGGGACGACCTACGTGGCGGACACCGCCAATGCGACCATCCGCAAGATCAGCTCCACCGGCGCCGTCACCACCTTCGCCGGATCCACCAGCGCCCGGGGCAATGCGGACGGGTCGGGCACCGGCGCCACTTTCTCGTACCCGGTGGGCGTCGCCCAGGATTCCTCGGGCAACCTCTATGTCGCCGACGCCACCAACGACACCATCCGCAAGATCGACGCGGCGGGGACAGTCACGACGTTTGCCGGGGGTGCCGGCCAGACCGGCTCGACGGATGCCACCGGCACCGCGGCCCGTTTCAATTATCCGACCGGCGTTGCCGTCGACGGCGGCGGCAACGTCTACGTCGCGGACACCACCAACAACACCATCCGCAAAGTCACGGCGGGCGGCGCGGTCACGACGCTGGCCGGGGTGGCCGGGCTGAGCGGCTTCAGCGACGGCAACGGCGTGAACGCCACCTTCAACGCGCCCGGCGGGCTCGCGCTGGATTCGTCCGGCAACCTGTACGTCGCCGACGCGGGCAACAGCGCGATCCGGCGCATCACGCCGGCCGGCGCGGTGACCACGTTTGCCGGGCTGCCGACGGTGGCCGGCCTGGAGGATGCCACGGGGACGGCCGCCCTGTTCAACCAGCCCAAGGCGCTGGCCTTCGACGCGAGCGGCAACCTCTGGGTGGCGGACACCGGGAACGGCGCCATCCGGATGATCACGCCGGCGGGGGTGGTCACGACAATCCCGCTGAGCTTCTCGACGGGCACCTCGACCCCGACGAGTTCGGGCGGCTCCGGCGGGACGGGGACTTCGACGTCCGGTGGTTCCACGTCCGGTGGATCCGGCGGCGGCGGCGCCATGGAGTCATGGTGGGTCGCGGCGCTGGCGCTCCTGGGGGCGGCGCGATGGCGGATGCGAAACAGCCGGCGGCGCTGCTGATCCGGCTGGGGGCGACGCTGGGCATCGCCGCGGCCGCGGGGGCGGCATTTGTCTGGCCGCGTCTGGCCGGCGTGCTGATCTATCAGCGCGCGGACATCCTGGCCGGGCAGGCGTGGCGGATCTGGACCGGACATCTGGTGCACTATACCGCGAGCCATCTGATCTGGGACCTGGCGGTGTTTCTGGCGGCGGGCCTGTGGCTGGAGCGGATCGCACCGCGGCTGACGCGGTGGTTCTACCTGCTGGCGCCGCCGGCGATTTCCGCCGCGCTGTTGTGGGGCGAGCCGGCGCTCGAACGCTATGCGGGGTTGTCCGGCCTCGCCGCCGGCCTGCTGGTGCTGCTGGCGCTCGTGCAGTTGCAGCCCGGGACGAACGAGCCGCGCTGGTTTTGGATCAGCGTCCTCGCGCTGGTGGCGTTGAAAGTGGTGGTGGAGACGTCGACCGGCAACCCGCTGCTCGCCCGCTTTGACACCGACGTGAAGGTGGTGCCGCTGGCCCATCTCGCGGGCATCGCGTGCGCGCTGGTGGCCTTCCGGATCCTGCGCTGGAGATCCGCCCGCTCGGCGGGCTGACGCGCCGCGGCCGTCTGGAGTTAGGGATTCCCTCGGCGCCACCAGTCCCGGTATAAACTCCGCCCGCCCGAATCATGCCCGCCTCGATATCCTCCCTGGCCGATCTGCGCCGCGCCGCGCAGGCCGACCTCACCGGCAACATCCTGCCCTACTGGGTGCGCCTCGGCTTTGAGCCCGACACCGGCCGGCTGACCGGCATGATCACCACGCGGGGCGAACGGGTGGACGACGTGCCCCGCCATGTGGTGATCTGCGCCCGCATGCTCTGGACATTTGCCGCGGCGCACCGGCGGCTGGGTCCCGAGCCCGCGTGGTGGCGCGCCGCCGAGCTGGCCCGCGCCCAGCTGCTGGGCCCGTTCTGGGACGCGCGGCACGGCGGAGTGTTCTGGAGCCTCGACGCGGCGGGCCGGGTCGGGGCCACGCGCAAGCAGGGCTATGCACAGGCCTTCGCCATCTACGGGCTCGCCGAATGGCACGCGGCGGCGGGCGACCCGGAGGCCCTGGCGCGCGCCCAGGAGATGTTCACGCTGCTGGAACGGCACACCCACGACGCCGAATACGGCGGCTATATCGAGGCCCGCTCCGCCGAGTGGACGCCGCTGGCGGACCTCCGGCTGAGCGAGGTGGAACTCAACGTGCCGAAGACGATGAACACGCTGCTGCATCTGCTGGAGGCCTACACCAGCCTGCTGCGGGTCTGGCCGGACAACCGGGTGCGGCGCCGGCTCGCGGAGCTCGTCGGCGTCTTCCTGGACCACGTTTATTCCGCGGACCCCGCGCCGCACTGCCGGCTGTTCTTCGAGCGGGACTGGACCGCCGTGGAGCCGGCGATCGCGTCGTTCGGCCATGACATCGAGACGAGCTGGCTGCTGGGCGAAGCCGCGGACGCCCTGGGCGACGGCGCGCCGGTGGATCGCGTGCGCGAGGTGGCGCTGGCCCTGGCCGGGGCCGTGCTGGCCCGGGGCGTCGACGCCGACGGCGGCATTTTCTACGAAGCGCGGGAGGGACGCCTGACCAACACCGACAAGCACTGGTGGCCACAGGCCGAGGCGGTGATCGGTTTTCTCAATGCGCGGGCGTTGACCGGCGACGCGCGGTATGAAGCCGCCGCCCTGCGGTGCTGGCAGTTCATTGAAGACCGGATCATCGATCACGATCTGGGCGAGTGGCGTCCGGGGGTTGACCGGACGGGTCGGCCCAAAGGGGCCTATCCCGAGTTTCGGGACGGGTACAAGATCGGGCCTTGGAAGTGCCCGTACCACAATGGCCGGGCCTGCCTCGAGATCCTGCGTCGCGTCCCGGCGTGAGGTCCGCCATGGCCCGGCCGGCCCAAGAGGCGAATCTGCGGGCAGGGGTCTGACGCCCCGCCGCGACGGGTCGCCGGCAACTTATTGCTCGTACGTGATCGTACGGGTGCCGGCGATATTGGAGACCGTGATGGGCACCGCCTGGGTGAACGTGTCCGGATACGTCTCGTTGGCGACCGTGTTCAGGGCGTTGACGTAGGCGGAGGAGCCTACGAGCGAGGTGATCGCAACTGTGGAGGTACCGAACTCCAGGAAATACTGGTCCGCTGCGCCGCTCAATTGTCGGATGTTGTTCAGGACGCTCTTGTCCTGACTCGCGCGGCGGGCCAGCTGGAACGTAGGGACGGCGAGCGCGGCCAGCATGCCGATGACGACCACGACGACCATGATCTCGACGAGCGTGAAGCCCAAGGAAGAGCTAGTGCTGGAGCCGCGTTTCATTTGATCGATAATGCAGATTACTATCGATTAAATGGCTGGGCAAACGGAATCGCCGGTTGGAGGACGGAAACGGGATAACTTACGAAAGAATCACAAGGCCGCATCGGGCCCAAAGTCAAGAGGTTGCGGAGCGGTGAATCCGGGGCTGGCATCCGACCCCGAGTCGGCGGCAATCTGGCGGGGAGGGTGTGGTACGGCGGCGGCTGGCGGCGGGCTGCACGCCACCGGTGATTTTTGTCGGGCTCTGGTATCCCCGTCCGGACTTGAACCGGAATCTACGGTTTAGGAAACCGCTGCTCTATCCTGTTGAGCTACGGGGACGGGTTGCGGAGAGATGAAGCGATTTTCCCGGTGTGGGTCGAGCGTGATTCGTGCGTGGGAAAGGCCGGGCCCCATCACGTGCGGACGTCGACCTCTCCAAGGCCTCCGCTCAACGGAGCGCGAAGCCGGTCGTTCCCGAGGTTGATCCCGCGACGCTGAATGGTCCGGCCCCTCTGGCGGCGGCGCATTCGCGGCGTGCCCCGTTTTCGCTTCAAGAGCGGCGGCTGCGGCGGAAATTGACCGCGCCCGTTTCGATTCAAGTCGACGACATGCGCCCGAGCGATGGACCCGCAAGCGGCGATCGGGTGGAAATGATGAAGGGTTTCACCGCGGGGTGGTGTTCTCTCCTGTAACCAACTTCGACCATGAAAACATCCCCTGTGTTTATCCTCGGAATCGGATTGCTTCTCGCGGGTCCCGTCGTCGGCCAGCCCTCCCGCAGACCCGCCGACTGGCAGTCCCTGAAAGTCATTGAGAACGTCGAGCCCATTTTCCCCTACCACCTCACGCAGGTGGGCGTGTCCAAGGGCGAGGCGCGGATCGCGATCAGCACCAGCGCCGAAGGCAAGCTCGAGGAATACCTCGTGGTGGCGTACACCGACAAGGAATTCGCGGACTCCGCCGTGGCGGCGATCAAGGAGTGGACCTTCGAGCCCGCCCGCCTGCGCGGTGAGCCGGTCGCGACGACCGCCGAGCTCATCTTCTACTTTGAGGCGCGCGGAACCGTGGTTTCGAGTGCGACCGCGGCGGACATCTTCGAGGCCCAGGTCCGGCGGATCATGGACGGCCGCTACACCTATCATCCCTGCACCCTGCAGGAGCTGGACCGGATCCCGCTGCCGCTGGTGACCGTGCACCCGCAATATGCGACACAGCTGGCGGAGAAGGGGGTCAAGGGCCGGGTGACGATTGAGTTCTTCATCGACGAGACCGGCGCGGTGCGCATGCCGACCGGATCCGCCGAAGACAACAACCAGCTGACGGCCCTGGCCATCACCGCCCTGACCCAGTGGAAATTCGAGCCGCCCACGTCCCACGGCCAGGCCGTGCTCGTGCGCGCGAGCCAGGTGTTTGATTTCGAGAACCGCGGTTAAATTCTCGGACCGCGTTCTCGACGGTCGGTGGGCTGGCTGCTTCGGCAGCCAGCCTTTCTGATTTTGGCGGCAGGCAATTCGCAACATCCGGACCGGCAACGGGTCGCGTACCCGGGCCGTGGAGGCGGGCCGACTCCGCCGGAACGCGCGTTGGGCGCCGGCTTCCGGTTTGACCCGCCGGTTGGATTGTCCTGAATCGATCCCACGTCAAGCGCACTGGCGATTGTGTCGATCTAGTTTCTTTGCCGGTTTTGCCGGCGCCATCAGAACCAGTGCTTTCAATGCCGTGGATCCGATCACTCGCACCGTACGCCGGTGTTGACCGCTGCCTCCGGGCTGCGCTCGGTGCCACTGCCGTCGCCCTGACGGCGGCGGCCCTGGGAGCGGATGAACCGCCGGCCGGCCGGCCCCCGCAGGTGATCACGGCGGTGCGCGAGTTCTGGGAAATCCCGCTCGACGCCCGCGCCGCGACCTACCCGGTGCGGTTGCAGTTCACGGTCTGCTACTACGATCCCGGGTGGAATCTGCTGTGGGCCGAGGGTGACGATGGCATCAGCTTCATCTACTGTCCCAAACGGCCGCTGTCCCTCGCTGCCGGACAGCGCATCGAGGTCGAGGGCTCCATGTCCCCGGCCGTCGGCCTTTCGCTCGAAAACGCGAAGATCCGGGTCGTGGCGGAAAAGGCGCTCCTGCAGGCCGGCCGGTGGACTTTTCACGGCGAGCTGGGTGAGGCCACCAACCTCCGCACCGAGATGGTCTCCGTGGAGGGTTTCGTGAACCGGCAATCGACGATCGATGAAACCCACGTGCTGCTGGACATGACCGTGGGGGCCTTGCCCGTGCAGGCCCGGGTGCTCTTGAGCACGGTGAGTCCGGTGCCGCAGTGCGCGTCGGCTTTCGTGCGGGTCCAGGGCGTGATGGTTCCCAACCTGACCCCGGCGGGCCAACTCTCGGCCCTCGCCCTGTGGGTGGCGCGACCCGAGGACGTGAAGGTGACCGGATGGTTGAGGAGCGACGCCCGTTTCCAGAGTCCGGCAACGCCGATTGAGCACCTCCTGAAAGCTCCCGGGGACCAGCTCGTCAAAATCGGCGGCACCGCCTGGGCGCAGGAGCCGGGGCACAGCCTGACGATCCGCGACGGCACGGGACAGGCGACCGTGATCACGGGGCAGTCCGACCCGATCAAGTCCGGCGACGGGGTGGAAGCCATCGGCTATCCGGCCGTCCGCGGCACCGAAATCACGCTCCGCGAGGGATTGTATCGTTCCGTCGGGAGTCCGGCGGATCAGCCGCCGCCCGGCGGCGCCAGACCCAAGCTCCGTCTCGCCGATCAGGTGCTGGATCTCGGGGTCGAGCAGGCGGCCGAAGCCTACCCGGTGCAGATTTTCGGGGTGGTGACCTGGGCGGATTTTGGCGCGGGATTCATCTACGTGAACGACTCCAGCGGCGGCATCCGCGTGGTCGGGGGCAAGACGCTGGGCGTGGTTCCCGTGCAGGGCCAGACGGTCCAGGTCGAGGGTTTCTCGGCGGCGGGCGAATTTGCCCCGGTCGTGAAGGCGACCACCATCAAGGTGACGGGCTCGCTGGCGCTGCCCGAGGCGCGGGCCGTGACGCTGGAGCAGGCGCTCACCGGCATCGAGGAGGGACAGTGGATCGAAATGAACGGTTTTGTGCGGGATGTCCGGCGCAGGGGCAAATGGGAGTGCCTGGATTTGACCTCCTCCGGGGGGAGTTTCACCGCCTGCCTCCCGCCGTCCGGGGCGCTGGCACCCCTGCGCGGCTCGGTGGTCATGGTACGCGGGGTTTGCAGTGCCGTGGCCAACGAACGCCGGCAGCTGGTCGGCATCCGCCTGTGGGTGCCGTCGGAGGCGCCGGAATTCCTGCAAGTGGTGCAGCCGGCGCCGGCCGACCCGTTCTCAGTCCCGGTGCGAAGCGTGGCGAGCCTGCGCCAGTTCAGCACCCTGGAGGCCTTCAACCGGCGGGTCCACGTCGCGGGCACGGTGCTGTACCATGCCGCCGGCCGGTATCTGTATCTTCAGGACGGCACCGAGAGCCTCGAGGTGTTGAGCCAGGAAGACAGTTCGCTGGCGCCGGGTGACCGCATCGAGGCGGTGGGCTTTCCCGGGTGGCAGGCCGGCGCCGTGGTGTTGCGGGAGGCCGTCTGCCGGCGCGTGGGCCGGGGCGAGGAGCCCGCGCCGATCGAGTTGGATGCGTCGCGGGGGCCCAGCCAGGATCTCGACGGCCATCTCGTGCGGACGACGGGCCTGCTGCTGGACACGGTCGCGCGCGAGGACGAGGTGCGCCTGATGATCCAGATGGCGGGGGCGGTCTTCGAGGCTCTCCTGGAACGCCGCTTCCTTGCGGAGCCGGAGGCGGCGTGGGAGCCGGGAAGCCGCCTGACGCTCACCGGGGTCTACCGGGTGCAGTACGACGAATATACGCGGCCCCGGACGTTTCAGGTGCAGCTGCGTTCCCCCCAGGATATCCGCGTGCTCAGCCGGCCATCATGGTGGACCGCGGCCCGGGCCCTCACGGTCGTCGGCATCCTGGTTTTCTTCTTCATCCTCGGCACGGGGTGGGTCGTCACCCTGCGGAGGCGGGTGCGGCAGCAGACGGCGCAGATCCGCGAGCAGGTGGAGCGGCAGGCCCGGCTGGAGGCGGAACTCCTGCGGTCCTCCAAGCTCGAATCCCTCGGCATCCTCGCGGGCGGGATCGCCCACGACTTCAACAACCTCCTCACCGTGATCATGGGGAATCTCACGCTCGCCAAGCTGGACGCCGAGAGCGACCCGGCGGTGGAGCGGTGGCTGCGCGAGGCGGAGCAGGGGGTGATGCGGGCCCGGGATCTGACGCTGCAGCTGCTGACCTTCGCCAAGGGCGGCGATCCGGTGCGCAAGGCGGTGGCGCTCGCCGAGGTGGTGCGGGAGACGGCCGAGTTCGCGCTGCACGGCTCGGCGGTGCGGTGCGACTACGATTTCGTGCGCGACCTCTGGCCGGCCGACGTCGACAAGGGTCAGATCAGCCAGGTGGTGCAGAACATCGTCATCAACGCGATGCAGGCCATGCCCAAGGGCGGCGTCATCCGCATCGGGCTGCGCAACGCCGTGGTGGAATTGGACACGGCCTTCGACCTCGCCGCCGGCCGCTACCTCAAGCTCACGATTGCGGACGCGGGCGTCGGCATCAATCCCGAGCACCTGCCGCGCATCTTCGACCCCTATTTCACGACCAAGGCCACCGGCATGGGCCTCGGCCTCGCCACCGTGTATTCGGTGGTGAAGAAACACGCGGGGCGGATCGAGGTGCGGTCCACCCCCGGCGAGGGGACGACCTTCGACATCTGGCTGCCGGCGGCGCAGAAGCCGCCCTCCGTCTCCCCCCTGGTCGACGCCCAGCTGGTTCCCCAGGGCGGGCGCGTGCTGCTGATGGACGACGAGGAGGCGATCCGCCGCTCGGCGGCGGCCCTCCTGCAACGCATCGGCATGGAGGTCGTCGCGGTCGAGGAGGGCAACGAGGTCCTGCGCGAGTACACGGCGGCGCGGAAGGCCAACCAGCCGTACGACCTCGTGATCCTCGACCTCACCGTGCCCGGGGGCATGGGCGGCCGGGAGACGTTCGAGAAGCTGCGGCAGGTCGATCCCCAGGTGCGCGCCCTGGTGTCCAGCGGCTACTCCAGCGATCCGGTGCTCGCGCAGTACCGGGCCCACGGGTTCCTCGGCATGGTGCCCAAGCCCTACGATATCGCGGAGCTCAGCCGGGCGATCCAGGCGGCGCTGAAGGGCCGCACCCCTTAGGGCGGGGCGCCCGCGGCCGCCGCCGGCCGGCGTCCACTTTTGGTTTGAGATTTAACGATAAACCTCCGTTATCATCGGGCCCGACATGAAATTCAGCGACGGCGAATGGCTGATGCAACCGGGGGTCACGGCGTTTTATCCCGCGGAGGCGCGCGATCTCACCGCGGAGAACGGCACGCTGGTGATCCATGCCCCGACGCGCCCGATCCGGCACCGGGGCGACACCCTGGGCGGGCCGCTGCTCACCGTCCGGCTGAGCTCCCCGATGGAGGACGTGATCCGCGTCCGGATTGAGCATTTCGCCGGCGGCGCCGACCGGAACCCCGCCATCCCGCTGGAACCGCTGCCGGCGCCCCAGACCGTGATCACCCAGGACCAAGAGGGCGCGGTGCTCCGCACCGGCCGCCTCGCCGCCCGCGTCCGGAAGGAGGGCTGGGAGATCACCTTCGAGTCCGGGGACGCCGTGCTGACGCGGACCGCCTGGCGCGGCATGGCCTACCTCCAGCATGCCGGCAAGGGCCCCTTCGTGCATGAGCGCCTGCACCTCGGGGTCGGCGAGAATGTCTTCGGGCTGGGCGAGCGGTTCACGGCGTTCGTGAAGAACGGGCAGGTGGTGGAGAACGAAAACAAGGACGGGGGCACGGGGAGCGACCAGGCCTACAAATCCGTCCCCTTCTACCTGACCAACCGCGGCTACGGGGTCCTGGTCAACGAGACCGGCCCGGTGTCCTTCGAAGTGGCGTCGGAACGCGTGGCCCGGGTGCAGTTCAGCATCCCCGGGGAGAAGCTGGAGTACTTCCTCATCCTCGGCCCCGCGCCCGCCGACATCCTGCGCAAGCTGACGCGGCTGACCGGGCGGCCCGCCCTGCCGCCGGCGTGGTCGTTCGGCCTGTGGCTGAGCACCTCGTTCACCACCAATTACGACGAGAAGACCTGCACGGAGCTCCTCGCGGGGATGGCCAAGCGCGACCTCCCCGTGCACGTGTTTCATTTCGACTGCTTCTGGATGCGGGAATTCAACTGGTGCGATTTCCAGTGGGATGCGCGCACCTTCCCGGATCCGGCCGGGATGCTGCGGCGCCTCCACCGGCGCGGCGTCCGGATCTGCGTCTGGATCAACCCCTACGTCGGCCAGCGCTCCCGGCTGTTCGCCGAGGGCGCGGCCCGGGGTTACTTCATCAAAAAGACGAACGGCGACGTCTGGCAGACGGACCTGTGGCAGCCGGGCATGGCGGTCGTCGATTTCACCAATCCCGCGGCGCGGCGCTGGTTCGCGGGCCACCTCGAGCGCCTGCTGGCCGACGGCGTCGATTGCTTCAAGACCGACTTTGGCGAGCGCATCCCCGTGGACGGCGTGGCCTACCATGACGGCTCGGACCCGCTCGGCATGCACAACCTCTACCCGGTGCTCTACAACGAGTGCGTGTTCCGCGTGCTCGAGCGGGCGCGCGGCCGCGGCCAGGCCATCGTCTTCGCCCGGGCGGCCTATGCGTCGAGCCAACGTTTCCCCGTCCATTGGGGCGGCGACTGCTGGTCGACCTTCGAATCGATGGCCGAATCCCTGCGCGGCGGCCTTTCGCTGGCGCTCTGCGGCTTCGGCTTCTGGAGCCACGACATCGGCGGCTTCGAGGGCGGCGGTCCGGTGGACGTCTACAAGCGCTGGGTGGCGTTCGGCCTGCTGTCCTCGCACAGCCGGCTGCACGGGTCCTCGACGTCGCGCGTGCCGTGGAACTACGACGAGGAGGCGTGCGACGTCGTGCGGTTCTTCACCAAGCTCAAATGCCGGCTCATGCCCTACCTGTACGGCCAGGCCGTGGTGGCCCACCGCGAAGGCCTGCCGATGCTGCGGGCCATGCTGCTCGAATTCCCGGATGATCCCGCGTCGGCGACCCTGGACCGCCAGTACCTGCTGGGCGACGCGCTGCTCGTCGCGCCGGTGTTCACCCGCGACGGCGGCGTCGACTACTATTTGCCGGCGGGCCGCTGGACCCACCTGCTGACCGGCGAGGTCCAGGAGGGTGGCCGCTGGCACCGGGCGGTCCACGGATTCCTGAGCCTGCCGCTTTTCGTCCGGCCCGGCGTCATTTTGCCGCTCGGTGCGATCGACGACCGCCCGGACTACGACTTCACCGCGGGCACCACGTACCGGGTGTACGAGCTGGCGGACGGAGCCCGGCTGTCGCGGCGGGTGCCGACGGCGGAGGGCGCCGACGGCGCCACGGTCACCGTGGCGCGCCGGGGGGCGGTGGTTGAGGCCAAGCTGGCCGGCACCGCCCCGGGCCGGAACTGGCGGCTCCAGCTGATCGGCGTGAAGGCCGTGGCCGGGGTCCGCAACGGCGTGGCGCAGGAAGATCCCCAGGGCGTCGTGATCATCCCGGCCCGCCGGGCCCGGAGCGTGCGGATCACCCTGGCGCGCGGATTGTGAGGCGGGACATGCCCTCCCTCAAGAAACGCAAACCGGCCCGGGCCGCCACCCTGGCCGATGTCGGCCGCGCCGCCGGCGTGTCGGCGATGGCCGCGTCGGTGGTGCTCAATGCGGCGCAATCCTCGTCGCGCGTCGCCGCGGCGACCCGCACCCGGATCCTCGCGGCGGCCCGGCGCCTCCGCTACCGGCCCAACGCCGCGGCCCGCGCCCTCGCGGAGCGCCGGATGCACACCATCGGCGTCGCGGCGGTGGTCGATGTGGGCGGCGAACTGAACCACTATTTCCTCAGCGTCTTCAACGGGATCCTCGAGGCCGCGACCCGCCACCGGCAGAACACGACGGTCTTCACCCTGGCCGACTGGGAGCAGGACGCCGCCCGGCTGCCCGGCCTGTGCGACGGCCGCATCGACGGCCTGATCCTGATCGCACCCGTGCTCTCCCCGGCGGCGGTACGCGCGCTGCCGGATCACACGCCGGTCGTGACGCTGCACGCCAACATGCCCATCCCGGGTTCCGTCAACCTGGAGAGCGACGAGGAGGCCGGCGCCTGCGGCATGGTGAGCCACCTGATCGCCCGGGGCCACCGGCGCATCCTGCATGTCGCCGGCCCGCGGGGACTGCTGGGGGCGGAGCGACGGATCCGCGGCTACCGGCGGGCGCTCGCGGCCGCCCGCATTCCCTTCCACGCGGCGTGGCTGGTCGAGGCCGGTTACGAGATGGATGAGGGCCGGCAGGCGTTGCACGACTGGCTCCGGCGCTTCGCGGGCCGGCCGCTGCCGCAGGCGATCTTCTGCGGGAACGATGCCGGCGCCATCGGATGCATGGAAGCCCTGGCCGAGGTCGGCCTCCGGGTGCCGGAGGATGTGTCCGTCGCGGGCTTCGACGACACGCTCGCGGCCCGGACCACGGTGCCGCAGCTGGCCACGGTGCGCCAGCCGCTGCATGCCATGGGCAGCCGGGCGGTGGAGGTGCTGCTGGCACGGCTGCGGCCGCGACCGGGTACACGCCGGCCGGAATTCCAAAACACGATCGTCTTTCCCACGGAACTGGTCCTGCGCGCGTCCGTCGGTCCGCCGCCAGCCTCCACAAAGACGGTACCCCGGCCGGCGCCGGGCGGCCGGGGCAGTTGAACCCGTCGGGTCGCGGCTACCTCCGGGCGGCGAGCCCCGGCCGATGGCGGCCTGAACCGGACCCGGCCCGGGCGGCGCCGAGCAGGGTCAGCGCGATGACGAACCACGCCTCCATCCCTCCCACGCCTTTGGCGGTGTAGGTGCCGCTGCCGCTGGACAAGGTCGGGGGCGTGGAGGGCGGCGGAGGCGGCGTCGAGCCGGACGTGGAGGCGGCGGTTAACACCAGCGTGGTGACCATGGCATTCGCCGCGATCTTGCGGATGGCCCCATTGCCGCTGTCGGCGACGAAGATGTCACCGGCGCCGTCGGTCACGAGCGCCCGCGGCTGGTTGAAGAGGATGGTGCCCCCGGCGGTGTCGCTCCAGCCCGACACGCCGGCCGTTCCGGCCAGCGTCGTGACCGCGCCGGCCGGCGTGAGCCTGCGGATGGTGGCGTTGGCGGTGTCTGCGACCAGGACGTTCCCGGACCCATCGACCGCGATGCCGGCGGGCTGATTGAACAGGGCGTTCGCGCCGGCGAGATCCGTGGCTCCCGCGATGCCGGCCGAACCGGCCAGCGTCGAGACCACGCCGGCCGGCGTGATCTTGCGGACCGTGTCGTTGAAGGTGTCGGCGACATAGACATTGCCGGCCCCGTCGACGGCGATGCCGTCGGGATGGTTGAACTGCGCCGCGGCGCCGGTGCCGTCGGCGTCGCCCCGGGTCCCGGCCGTGCCGGCGAGGGTGGTCACGGTTCCGTCGGAAGCGATTTTGCGGATCGTGGCATTGAAGGTATCGGCGACGTAGAGGTTCCCGGCCGGGTCGATCGCGAGGCCGACGGGCTGGTTGAATTGAGCCGCCGTGCCGACGCCGTCGCGGCTGCCGCGGGTCGTGGGCGAACCGGCGAAAGTGGTGACGACGCCGGCGGAGGTGATCTTGCGGATCGTGGAGTTGCCGGTGTCGGCGACGAAGACATTGCCGCCGCCGTCCATCGCGACGCCGCCGGGCAGGTTGAACATCGCGCCGGCGCCCGTGCCGTCCTGGCTGCCGGTCATGCCCGGGGCGCCGGCCACCGTGCTGACGACGCCGGCCGGGGATATTTTCAGGATCGTGTTCGCGGAGGCGTCCGCGACGAAGAGGTTGCCGGCGCTGTCGAGGGCGAGGCTGACCGGATATTGCAGCAGGGCCGCGGCCGGGCTGGACACGGTGAGGACGACGGTGTTGCTCGTCGTGCTGCCGGAGGCATTGGTGAGGACGCAGTCGAACTGGTCGCCGGACATGGCGGTCGTCACCGGTCTCACCGTGAGCGTGGCGGACGTCGTCCCTTGGTAGCTGCCACCCTCCTTGAGATTCACCCACGTGGAGCCGCCCGCCGGTATGCGCTGCCATTGGTAGGTGGGCGCCGGGGAGCCGCCGGCGCCCACGGTGAAGGTGGCGGTCGAACCCGCGGAGGCGGTGGTGCTCGTCGGCTGCGCCGTGAACGCCGGGGCCCCCGCAGCCGCCTGATTCACCGTCAGCACGGCGCCACTGCTGTTGACTGATCCGGCGGAATTGGTCGCCACGACCACGTAGGTGCCGGCGTCACCGGCTGCGACACTCGCGATGGTGTAGGAAGCGGTCGTGGCGCCGGCGAGATTGGCGCCGTCCTTCTGCCACTGGTAGGTGGGCGAACCGCCGGCCGCGGCGGTGAATGTCACCGGGGCGCCCACCGTCACGGTCTGGCTCTGCGGCTGCGTGGTGAACGACGGCGGGCTGGTGCTCGTCCCGTTGACGGTGATCGCGTAGGCGTACGGGCCGAGTTTGAATCCGGTGCCGTTGAGGGCCGAGAAGACCGTAAGCGTGAGGTCGTAGGTCCCGGCGGTGGTCGGGGTGCCGGAGAGTTCCAACGTGCCGATGTTGACGGTGCCGGGGGCGGCAAGCCCGGAGAAATTGAGCCCGGGCGGTATCGAGCCCGTGATGGTCCACGACATCGGGGGAGTCTGGGTCCCGTTGACGGTGTAGAACACGCTCACGGCGGTGCCCGTGTTCACGGTGATGCCGGCCGCCGTGCCGGTCGAGGGCACGAGCGGGGTAGCGCCGGCGAGGGTGTTCAGGGCGCCGAGCGAGGCGGCCGTGGCGACGACCGCCTTGAGGATGGCGCCGGCCGGCGAGGATGCCACCATGTCGTCGACGGCCACGACCAGATTCAGCACCGGGGTCCGCTGCAGCAGCGCGATGAGGACGGCGCCCGGAAGATTGATCCAGGCGAAGCGATGACGGAACTGGTGCGACAATTTCATTGGCAGATGGTCCGGGCGTTCGGAGCCGGTCGGCCTACTATAGCGCGAAAAGCCAAACCCGCCCGGGCTGCCGGGAAAGTGGATGACGGTAACAGGGTTGTTACTCCCGGAAGTAATGTCCTGCCGGAAATGGAGATGCACCGCGCGGCCGCCGGGCCCGGCCGCTTCATGCCATGGGCGGCTGTGCGGTGGAAGGGGGTGCTTTCGCGCCTGCGCCCGCCACCGGATCGGTTCCGACCGGGATGCCCGTGCAGGGTCAGTGTCCCAATCGGGCTGGTCTTGGGCGCTTCCGTCGGCCGCCGCCGGCCACGCGGGTCCTGCCCCGACCCTCGCCGGATGACCGGCCAGGGGGCCAGGGCGCGGCCGGGGCGTTTCAATTCCCGTGGTTTGCCGCAGGGCCCATGGCACGCGGATGTCGCTGCGGCGGCAGGAGGTGCCGGACGCGGCGGATGACCCGCGCGGCGCCCAGCAACACCAGCATCGCGGCGAACCACGATTCCATGGTCCCGCCACCGCCGCCACCATAACCTCCGCCGCCGGACATTGGCGCCGGCGTCGGGGCCGGAGTGGGGGCTGGCGTTGGAGCGGGCGCCGGCGCCGCGCTCAAGGCCAAGGTGCTGACGGTGTCGTTCGGATCGACCTTGCGGATGGCGGCGTTGCCGCTGTCGGCCACGAAAAGGTTGCCGGCGGCGTCGACCACGAGCGCGCGCGGCTGGTTGAAGAGGACGACGCCCCCGGCGGTGTCGCCCCAGCCCGAGACGCCGGCGGTGCCCGCGAGCGTCGTGACCGCGCCGGCCGGCGTGATTTTGCGGAGGGTGCCGTTGGCGGTATCCGCGACCAGGACGTCGCCGGACCCATCCACGGCCAGGCCCGCGGGTTGGTTGAACAGCGCGCTGGCGCCGGTGAGATCCGTGGACCCGGTGAGGCCGGCCGAACCGGCCAGCGTCGACACCACGCCCGCGGGCGTGATCTTGCGGATGGTGTCGTTGAACGTGTCGGCGACAAAGACATTGCCGGCGCTGTCGACCGCGATGCCGTCGGGTTGGCTGAACTGCGCCGCCGCGCCTGTGCCGTCGGCGTCGCCCCGGTTCCCGGCCGTGCCGGCGAGGGTGGTCACGGTGCCGTCGGAGGCGATCCTGCGGATCGTGGCGTTGAAGGTATCCGCGACGTAGAGATTGCCGGCGCCGTCGACGGCGATGCCGACGGGCTGGTTGAATTGTGCGGCCGTGCCGACTCCATCGCGGCTGCCGCGGGTCGTCGCCGAGCCGGCGACGGTGGTGACGACGCCGGCGGGGGTGATCTCGCGGATCGTGGAGTTGCCGGTGTCGGCGACAAAGACATTGCCCCCGCCGTCCACCGCCACGCCGCTGGGCTGGTTGAACATGGCGTTCGCGCGGGCGCCGTCCTGGCTGCCGGTCATGCCCGAGGCGCCGGCCAGCGTGCTGACGACCCCAGCCGGGGTGATCTTCAAAATCGTGTTGGCTGAGGCGTCCGCCACGTAAAGATTGCCCGCGCCATCAAGGGCGATGCTGGCCGGGTATTGCAGCAGGGCCGACGCCGGACTGGGCACGCTGAGGGTGGCGGCGGCGCTCGTGGCGGAGCCGGATGCGTTGGTGAGGACGCAGCGGAACTGGTCGCCGGACATCGCAGGCGTCACCGACTTCACCGTGAGCATCGTGGTGGTCGTCCCTTGGTAGCTGCCTCCTTCGTTGAGATTCTCCCACGCGGAGGCGCCCGCCGGCATGCGCTGCCACTGATCGGTCGGCGCCGGCGTGCCGGTGGCGCCCACGGTGAAGGTGGCATTCGACCCCGCGGACATCGTGACATTGGCGGGCTGGGTTGTGATGGCGGGGGCGGCCGGGGCCGGCGGGCTCACCGTCAGCACGGCGCCGTTGCTGGTGGCGGATCCAGCGGAATTGGTGGCGATGACCGTGTAGGTGCCGGCGTCACCCGCCGCGACGTTCGCGATGGTGTAGGACGCGGTCGTGGCGCCGGCGAGGTTGGCCCCGTCCTTCTGCCATTGGTAGGTCGGCGCGGGCGAACCGCTGGCGGCGGCGGTGAAGGTGACGCTGCTGCCGGCGGTCACCGTCTGGCTTTGCGGCTGGGTCGTGATCGCGGGCGCTGTGGCGGCCGCGGTCACGGTCAGCGTAGCGCCGTTGCTCGTCGCCGAACCGGCGGAATTCGTCGCGACCACCGTATAGGTGCCGGCATCACCGGCGGCGACATTGGCGATCGAGAAAGAGCTGCTGGTGGCGCCGGCGATATTGGTGTTGCCCTTCTGCCACTGGTAGGTGGGCGCCGGACTGCCGCTGGCGGCGGCGTTGAAGGTCACGGAGCTGCCGACAGTCGCCGACTGGTTCTGCGGCTGGGTGGTGAAGACGGGTGCGCTGGTGGCAGCGTTCACGGTGAGCGTGGCGCCGTTGCTCGTCGCCGAACCGGCGGAGTTCGTCGCCACGACCGTGTAGGTGCCGGCATCACCGGCGGCGACACTGGCGATCGAGAATGAGCTGCTGGTGGCGCCGGCGATGTTGACGTTGTCCTTCTGCCACTGGTAGGTGGGCGCCGGACTGCCGCCGGCCGCGGCGGTGAAGGTGACCGAAGCGCCGGCGGTCACGGTCTGGTTCTGCGGCTGGGTGGTGAACGACGGAGGACTCGTGCTCGCCGAGCCGTTGACCGTGATCGTGTAGGGGTATGGGCCGAGACTGAATCCCGTGCCGTTGAGGCCGGAAAAAACGGAAAGGGAAACATTGAAGGTCCCCGCCGTGGTCGGAGTGCCGGACAGGTTGAGGGTGCCGATGTTGACCGTCCCGGGCGCGGTGAGCCCGGAAAAGTTCAGGCCGGGCGGTATCGTCCCCGAGATCGTCCACGACATCGGCGGCGTCTGGGT
>JBAIXJ010000407.1:0-8001 GCA_037916645.1 Opitutales bacterium
CGCACCGCCGCACAGCACGAGGCCCAGCGGCGAATGGAGGTGGAGCTCGACTCGCTCCGGTTGGCGACCGCGGCGACCTGGGAATCCGCGAAGCAGGAGATCGGCGTCGCCTGGCTCCACCTGCGCGAGACCTGCGGCGAGGCGGGTCAGGCGGTCGGCCCGTAGCCGCCGCCCCCTTCCAGCCCCTTTGCCCGAGGGCATCCAACCCGAGGGAACTTGAACCGGGCCGGCGGCCTAGCGACCGCCGGCCCGCGCAAGGCCGGCCGCTCAGTCGCGCAGCCACGCCCGGTCGGTGGGAAGAAACGCCAGCAGGTTGTCGCTCCAGTCGCGAACGTCAGGCTGCAGGAGGTAATGCTGGGCATAAAAGTAGAGCGGGATGATCGGCATGTCCCGCAGCAGGATCGCCTCGGCCTGCTGGAAACAAGCCAGACGCTCGGCGCCGGCGGGAAGCGTCGCGGCCCGCGCGACCAAGCGGTCATATTCCGGATTGGACCAGCCGGTGTCATTGTAGCCGTAGCCGGTGGTGAAGGTCCGCAGGTACAGCGAAGGATCGTAGGGATCGACGACCAGCCCCGCCCGGCAGATCTGGTAGTTCCGCAGATGCATGCTGTCCAGGTAGACCTTCCATTCCTGGTTGTAGAGTCCGACCTCGATGTTGAGGTTCCGCTTCCACATCTGCTGGATGGCCTCGGCGATCACCTGGTGGCTGTCGAGGGTGTTGTAGAGCAGGGAAACCTTGGGAAATCCCCGCCCGTCGGGATAGCCGGCTTCCGCCAGCAAACGCCGCGCGCCGGCGGGATCGTAGCCGAAATGCGTCTGGCATACATAGCCGCCGATGCCGTCCGGCGTGAAATTGAAGGCGGGCTTCTGCCCGCCGCGGGTCACCTCCCGGACCAGGGCGTCGCGGTCCACGGCGAGGGCCAGGGCCCGGCGCACGCGGACGTCCGTGAAAGGCGGGCGGTGCACGTTGATCGAATAGAAATACACGCCGGACAGGGGTGTCACATGCAGCAGGTCCGGCTGGGTCCGCCGGTACTCGGCGATCTTCGGAATGGGCAGGGTCTCCGTCTTGTGCAGCGCCCCCGCGCGAAACGCCGCCTCCTCCGGCTCCGGTTGCTCGATCGGGACGAACCGGATGCCCGCCAGCTTCACGTGCTGGCGATCCCAATAGGTCGGGCTCCGGGCCACGAACACGTATTGATTCGGCTTCCATTCCCGCAGCACGAACGGCCCGTTGCCGACGAGGTTGCCGGGCCGGGTCCATGGCGTGCCACGCCGGGTCACGCCGCCGAACCGTTTCAGCACGGCCATCGGCACCGGGAGCCAGCTCCGGTCGCTCAACAGCGCGGGGAAGAACGGCGTGGGGTTCTGCAGGGTGATCTGCAGGGTGGAACGATCAGGCGCCTTGAACCCGACCTGCGAGAAATCCGCGAGGCGCCCCTTGTTGAAATCCTCGGCCCCGGCCACGTAGTAAAGCTGGTCGGCGTTTTCGGAGGCGAGGGCCGGCGTCAGGATCCGCTGGAACGACGCCAGAAAATCCTCCGCCGTCACGGGTTCGCCGTTTGACCATCGGGCGTCGCCCCGCAGATGAAAGGTGTAGACGCGGCCGTCCGGGGAGACCTCCCAGCTTTCGGCCACTCCGGGCTGCGGGTGCAGGTCGCGCGGATCCAGGCGGACCAAGCCCTCGAAGAGCGTGTTGACGATGTCCCGCTCCGGAATGCCGGTGATGATATGGGGGTCGAGGTCCGACGGCTCCGCTCCATTGCCCACCAGGAGAATCTGCCCCCGGTCGGCCTGCATCACCGGCGTCTCACGCATCGCGCAGCCGGCCATCAGCAGGCAGGCCGACATCCCGCTGAGCCACCAAACGCGGCGCCAGAACTGGCAGGATATCACCGGCATTGCCGTCGGCGGCCGGCGTCCCGAAGGGACCAAATCATGCCCCACCGTTGCCGCCCTTCGCCTGAAAGCAAATGCCGGCCCCAGAAAGTCCGGCCCGGCGGCCACATCCGAATTCCGGACGGAACTCCATGGAACCGCAGGCTCGTCTCGCGCGTCGTATCAGTTCAGGTTCCCCATCATTGTCCCATGAAGCTCTGGAAGCTCCTTGCCGCGGGCACGTTGATCGCCGCCGCCCTCACCGGCCGGGCCCAGGATGTGAGGTTCTCGCAGACCCTGACCAGCGGCGAATTGACCGACGCGGGGATCGCCAGGCTGTCGCCGGATCAGCTGGCCGTGCTGGATGCCCTGATCCGTCGGGACGTGAAGATCAATGGGGTGACGGACCCGGCGCATCCGGCTCCGCCGCGGTTCACGTTGCGGCTCCTGCCCGAAGAGCGCGACCGCGCCGGCCTGGGGCGGCTGACGGCGGCAGAGCTGGTCCGGCTCGATGCGTTGGTCGACGACTTCGAATCCGGCCGCCGGCCCGCCCGAACCTCCTCCAGCGCGGGGGCCGGCTGGAAGCCGCGCCTGTATCGCCCGAGCCCGGAGATTCACGGGATGCTCTCGTTTACCTATGGTGTCGGCAGCGGCGGATACCAGGAAATGGGCGGAGCCATGGCCGTGACGGTGGATGATCCCGCGCACGCCTTGTCGCTCTGGTTTGGCTACGCGACCATGCGCACCAAGGGCCCGTATTTCGACGGGGGGTACTGCCCGGGATTCTGGCGCCGCGACACACGGTGACCGCCAGCCGGGGCTGCAGCCGGGAACGGCACCGCGGCGCGAGGCGGCCTCTTCCTGAGCGCCGTTCGGCAGATCGTCACTTCGCGCGTTTGGCGTCCCAATCCACCTTGCGCGGTTCGCCCCCGTCCATGCCCGGGAACTCGATGGTGCCTCTGATCGAGTCGCCTTCGAGCTTCCCCTGGTATTTGAGCACAAACTTATTGCCGTCGAATTCGCGCTCCACCTCAAACGCGATGGCGTCGTCCTTGATCTTCGCGTTCCGGATGGAGGTGTCGCCAAACTGGTTGCTGTACTGGCCGGTGAGATTGCCGTCCTTGAGCTCCAGTTTGAGGGTGGTCTCGAAGGAACTGCCGTCCGGCCCGGTCACCGACCATTTCCACGTGCCGGAGGGATCGGCGGCGAAGGCGCGCAAGGCGAGGAGGCCGAGGGCCGCCAACGCCACGAACGAGAGACGAAGAGATTTCATGGTGAATCGTGATTCAAGGGCTCGCGCTCGATCACGCCGGAAATCCGCGCGGAGTTCCAGCGCCTTTTTCCGGGGGCGCCGGGGGCTCGCGGCCGCCGGCCGGGCCGCCCCGCCCGATCGCTCCCGTCTCCGCCCGCGGCCAGGGGCGTCGTTCTCCGCGGATCGGGACGCTCAGTTCTTCAGCGCCTGCGCCTCGGGGCTGGTGAGATTGTCCTTGGTGACCACCACGTAGTCGACATCGACGGTCGCCGGGAGGGATTTCCCGTTCACCAAGTCCACCGCCGCCTGCACGCCCTTGTATCCGAACGACCAGGGCCGCTGCGCGATCCACGCCTGCATCGCTCCGCCCGCCAGCGCCTGTTCCGCTTCCGGAGGGAGTCCGCTGCCAAAAGCCAGATGTCCCATCTTGCCCGCGAGGTGCCGCTCGCGGAGCGCCCTGATCATGGCCATGCTGCAGGCACTGAAGGGGGTGCACACGGCCTTGGCATTCGGATGGGCAGTCAGCAACCGGAGGCATTGTTCAAAATCGTCGCCCTTCGTCGCTCCGACCATGATTTCCGCATGCAGCACGGATTTCGGGCGGAGCTTCTTGAAGTCGTTCATCAGGGTCCGCTCCCGAACCGTGACGCGTTCCAGGCTGTTGGCCCGCAGCATGGCGGCCTCGTCGCCGTCCTGCACCATGCCGGCGAAGACCTTCACCGCCGTCGCCGCCATTTCCGCCTGGTTGTAGCCCAGGAAGACGTTGCCGAGGCCCTCGGGCAGCGGCCGCTCGAGCACCACCACCTTGACGCCCTTGGCCTTCAAGCGGGAAATGGGCTGCCGGAATTCCTCGGTCGTCAGCGGGCCGATCACCAGGGCATCGAGGCGCTCGCCCTCGAAGGCGGCCAGGAGCTGCAGCTGCTGGCTCAGCGCGTTGGCCTGCGTCGGGGCCTTGAGCACGACCTCGGCGCCGGTGGCCCGGCCGGCGTCCTCCGCGCCGCGCCCCGCCGCCGCCCAAAACAGGTCGCGATCCATCAAAAGCACACCGACGCGCGGCCCGCCCGGCAGGGGGAGCGGCGCGGCAACGACCGCGAGCAGCAGACTGACAACGCTTTTGGGGTTCATGTCCAGGGCAGGTTCAGGCGCCTGCAGCCGGCACCGCCCGGCGGCACGGGGCGGGCGGCCGAAGACTCTGTTCCATGATAATCGGCCAAAATGCCCGGCACTTGAGGAGACCCGCGGCGCCGCCCGCTCCCGGCCGTCGCGACCGCCGCGGGTGGCGACAAGGCCGGCCCCCTCGCGGTATCAGTCCGCCTGCTTGGCGGCGCACGGCCCGCAAATATCGTCGCGGCGCGCCGCCGGTTTCCTTGCCGCGATGCGCCCGGAGCGGCACACTCGCCCCGTCGACATTTCCAGCGGATGAAGCGTTCTGGTTCGAAATCGGACTCGCCTGGGCGCAGCCAGCGCACGGCGGCCGGCGGTGTCACCCGCCGCGGTTTTCTCAAGGGCTTGGGCACGACCGCCCTGACGGCCGCGGTTGTGAGCGCCCGGGGTGTGGCCGAGGAGCTGGAGCGCGCCAATGCCGAGACTCCGCAGGGCCCCGGGGCGGTGCCGGTGACCCTGAACATCAACGGGGAGAAGAAGACCTTCGCGCTCGAGCCCCGGGTGACGCTGTTGGAGGCGCTGCGCACGCACGCCGGATTGACCGGGGCCAAGGAGGCGTGCGATCGGGCCACCTGCGGCGCCTGCACCGTCCTGCTGGACAACATTCCCGTCTACGCGTGCTCGCTCCTGGCCATCGAGGCCCAAGGCGCGGAGATCACCACGATCGAGGGACTGGCCAAGACCGGTGAACTGACCGCGTTGCAGCAGGCCTTCGTCGACAAGGACGGCCTGCAGTGCGGCTATTGCTCGCCCGGCTTTGTCCTGACGCTCACCGCCCTGCTCCGCCGGAACCCCCACCCGACCGAGGCCGAGGTCCGCCAGGCCTGCACCGGCAACCTCTGTCGCTGCGGCTCGTATCCGCGAATCCTCGCCGCCGCCCTGAAGACGGCCGGGCTCAAGACCACCTCCAACACCAGCGTCCTGCGCTGGTCCGACCATGCCCTGGCCTAAGGAAGGCAGATACATGGGAAAGGCGACGCCGCGCCTCGACGGGCCGGCGAAGGTCTCCGGCCGCGCCAAGTACACCTCCGACGTTGCTCCCGCCGGCACGCTTTACGGCGCCATTCTCCGTTCGAAATGGCCGGCCGCCCGCGTCCGTTCCATCAACGTTGACAAAGCCCGCACGGCGCCGGGCATCCGCGCGGCGATCGCCGTGCCCGGTGAGTTCACTGTGCACTTCTACGGGCAGGAGCTGGCGGCCGTCGCCGGCGTCACGCGGCAGGCCGCGCTGGATGCCTTGAGCCTGATCGAGGTCGACGCCTCGCCGCTTCCCTTCGTGGTCAACGAGCTCGATGCAATCCAGCCCGACGCCCCCCGGGTCGTGCCGGAGCGGCCCAACCTGCTGCCGGCTGAAACCGAGAAGGCCGGGGACGTCGATGCCGCCTTCGCGAGCGCCGCCGCGGTCGTGGAGGACGTCTTTGCCACCCAGGTCGAGATCCACAATCCGCTTGAGCCGCAGGGCGACGTCGTGGCGCCCGAGGGCGACGAGTTTACGGCTTGGTGTTCGACCCAGGGCATTTTCGATTCGCGCAACGACGTCGCGAACATCCTCGGCGTGCCGCAGAACAAGGTCCGGGTGATCTGCGAGCACATGGGCGGCGGATTTGGATCCAAGATCGAGAGCTGGGGGAATCGCGGGCTCTGCGCCTGGCTGGCGAAGACCGCCGGCGCGCCGGTGAAACTGATCCTGACCCGGTTTGAACAGGCGTTGTCCGTCGGCAACCGGCCGTCCTCCTTCCAGAAGATCAAGCTTGGCGCCGATGCCTCGGGGAAGCTCACGGCGTTTGAAATGACCCTGTTTGGCACGGGCGGGCCGGTCGTCGATCCTTCAGATCCGGGCGGCGGAGTCATCTTCGTGCCGGCGCCGTACATCTACCCCGCGCCCAACACGCGGGTGAGGAAATCCAAGCTGGCCGTCAACGCCGGGCGCGGCACATGGATGCGCGCGCCGGGCCATCCCCCGGCGTCGGTCGGCATGGAAGGAATCCTGGACGAACTGGCGGTGAAGCTGGGAATGGATCCGGTGGAGATCCGCGTGCGCAACGATCCCCACGAGATCCGCCGCCGGGAATACCAGATTGGCGCCGAGAAGTTCGGCTGGAAGGACAAGTACCGCCAACCCGGCGCGTCGCCCGGCCCGGTGAAATCGGGCGTCGGCTGCGCGGGCTCCGGCTGGATGAGCGGCGGCGAGGGGACTCAAGCCGAGGTGCAGGTGAATCCCGACGGGACGGTCGAGGTCCGCTGCGGCACCCAGGACCTCGGCACAGGCTCACGCACGGTGGTGGCCGTTGTCGCGGCCGAAATGCTCGGCCTCGATGCGGCCCAGATCACGGTGCGAGTCGGCGACACGCGTCTGCCGCCCTCCGGTCTCAGCGGCGGGAGTGCGACCACCGCCTCCGTGGGCCCGGCGATCTACGACGCCTGCGAAAAGACGCTGGCCGAGCTGAAGAAGCTCAGCGGAATCGACGATCCGCGCGGCGCGCACTGGCGGGAAGCCTGCGGCAAAATCGGCCCGAACCCGCTGGTCGTCCCGGGCCGGTGGCGCGAAGGGCTGTCGACCGGCGGCGCCGGCGGCGTGCAGTTTGCCGAGGTGGAGGTCGACACCGACACCGGCTTCGTGAAGGTCCGGCGGATGCTGTGCGTCCAGGACTGCGGCGCGGTGGTGAACAAGCTCACGTGCGAGAGCCAGCTCAACGGCGGCATCATCATGGGTCTCGGCTACGCGCTCTACGAGCAGCGCGTGATGGATCCGCAGACCGGCGTCGTGCTGAATCCGAATTTCGAAACCTACAAGCTGCCCGGTGCGGCCGACGTTCCGGAGATCGAGCTTCTCCTCCTCGACATGCCGGAGCGCGGCATCATCGGCGTGGGTGAACCGGCCACGGTCCCGACGGCGGCGGCCATCGCCAACGCCGTCGCCAACGCGATCGGGGTGCGGATGACGAGCCTGCCGATCACGCCGGACAAGGTGCTCGCGGCGCTGGGCAAGCTGCCGGCCGGGGCAGGGACTGGCGCCAAGGATTCCGTACTCCAGCAGGCGTTCGCCCGCGTCGCCCAGGCGCCGGCTACGCCCGCGACCCCGTTCTTCACCGGCCGGCGGGGCCGGGCCTACGCATGAACCCCTTTGCCTACGTCATCGCGCAGACTCCGGAGTCCGCCGTCGAGCTTGTCCGTTCTGCCGGCCAGCAGAAGGGGCGGTTCATCGCCGGGGGCTTTGACCTGCTGGGCGAGCTGAAGGAGCACATCGTCGAGCCAAAGACACTAGTGAACATCAAGGTGCTGCCCGGCACCCACGACATCACCCCGGGCCCCGACCGTTGGACCATTGGCGCGAACGTGACGCTGGCGGCGGTGGCGGCTCACGCCGGCCTGCGCCAGGCCCTGCCCGGCCTCGCCCAAGCCGCGGAAGAAGTCGGTTCGCCCCAGATGCGCAACCTCGCCACGGTCGGCGGCAACCTCGCCCAGCACTCGCGCTGCTGGTACTACCGCCACCGCGACGTCCGCTGCCTCAAGAAGGGCGGCGCCACCTGCTTCGCCCGCGAGGGCGAGAACAAGTACCACAGCCTGTTCACCAACGCCACCTGCCTCAGCCCCGTCGTGTCCAACCTCGGGGTGGCGCTGACCGCCCTGGACGCGCGGGTGGCCGTGCAGCGCGGATCGAAGGTGGAGACGCTGACGATGGCGGAGCTCTACGCGACGGCGTGGGA
>JBAIXJ010000408.1:0-1970 GCA_037916645.1 Opitutales bacterium
CCGTAGGGCGGGGAGCGGAATTCCCGCCGGCCGCCGCCGCTGATCTCGCCGCCCAGCGTGCCGACGCCGGTCCGCGGGTCGTACCACCAAAAGCGCACCCGCGACGCCGCCAACCGGCCGAGATCGACGGTGGCGGTCAGGTCCGGGACTGGGTAATAGACAAACGCCCAGGTGCCCGCGTCGTCGCGCGCGGCCTGGAGATGGAGCCCGCCCGCCCCGGGGTCGCTCGCGAGCAGAGCCTGATCGGGCACCCGCGCAAAGAACGGGCGCGATTCGACCAAATAGCGCAGGAACTGCATCTGGCGACCGGCGGGCCGCCACAACGCGTCGACCCAGTTGCGGTCGGCGTGGTTGATCACCTCGCGCCGCGCCCCGGCGAACTGCCAGACGGAATTGTGGCCGTAGGTCACGCCGCAGCCGCCCGCCAACACCGAACGGTAGGTCTGCTTGCGGACGTCATGGTCGCGAAAATATCCGGTGGCCGGATCCCAGCGCGGCCACGGATTGTAGGGGTGATCCTCGTAGTTCGGCTCCAGATCCAGCGTCGGCTTGGCCGGCTGCAGCGCCCGGTCGCGCGCAATCCAGTCCCACACCGGCACGTCGTGCCCGCCGCCGTGGCCGCTCTGCATGCCGTTGACAGCGAGCCACGGCTCACGGTGCAGGAACACGGACGAGGACTCCTCACCCCCTTGGGGATGATAAACCGTGACCGGGGTGCCGCCGAGGCCGTCGGCGAGTCCGCCGGCGAGCTCCCGCCAGATCGGCGTCCAGTCCTGGTCCGGCGGAAAACCGGCCTCGCGCGCGATGCGGGCCAGGTAGTCGTTGCGCCTGCCGGCCAGCCGCGCCGGCCGGTCGCCGCCGAGCAGCCACAGCAGGTTGGTCCGCTCGCGCAGCAGCGCGCCGAGGTAGCGCCCGAAGCCGCGGGCCGCCGGCAGGTTCTCGTTCGTGAAGATGCGGGGGCCGGCCCCCCACGGCGCCGTGAGCTTGTCGCCCCACACCGGCACGAGCGCGACATACAGGCCCGCGGCCGCCGCCTCGTCCACCACCTCGACGACCCGCTGGAAATAGGCCGGATTGGGCCGGGCCGGATCGTTGTTCACGAGGGGACGCTCGCCCTGCTCGTTGGGGCGGTTCAGGCCGTCGAATTCCGTGAGGACGACCATCTGGATGACGGTGAAGCCCTGCCGCGCGCGGGTGCGGAGATAGTACGAACACTCTTCCCGCGTGGTGTCGTGCAACAACTGCCACGCGGTATCGCCGAGCCAGAAGAAGGGCCGGCCGCCCTCGAGCTGCAGGTAATGGCCGTCGGGGTGCACGCGGACCCGGGGCAGCTTCGCCGCGGGTGTCGCGGACGGGCCGGCTTCGGCCGCGGCTTCCGCCCGGGTAGCCAGCGCGGCGAGGGGCGGCAGGGCGGCGGCCCCGGCGAGGGTGCGCAGGGCGGCACGGCGGTTCATGAAGGGAATCGTTTTCAATCCCGGGGGCGGGCGCGGGTGATCCAGGCGTGGTGCGATACCGGCACCCGAACGGAACCCCGGTCAAGATTGAAAACATCGGGGTTTGCCATCCACCACGGATCACCAGCCTTCGCTTTCTGAGCTACAGCCGGCAGGCACGGATGTCCTTTCTGATGGACGCCGGATTTGTGACTATCCGTGAGGCACATGAAATCCCTCTTTCACCGCCGATCACGCGGATTTCCGCGGATTCCTCCGCATCTTCCTCTGTGAACAACATCGGCGCCCATCCGCGCAATCCGCGGTGAAATGAAACTCGCCATCCGAGGCCTAACCCAAGACTCCAGACTCAAAACCCAAGACCCGCGTGAGGCGCGCCGCTCCGCGGCGCTCACGCTCCCCAGACCTTGAAATCCTTCAGGATCGAGCCGCCGAGGAATTCGCGCAGGATCGAGTTGTCCGGGATCCACTGCGGATCGACGGGCAGGAACCCGTCAAGGAACGCGAGCAGGCGCT
>JBAIXJ010000409.1:0-1592 GCA_037916645.1 Opitutales bacterium
CTGGTGCTGTTTGTGGTGGTGGCCTTGTTGCTGTCGGCGGTTCGGTCGGCGAACAGGCATCTGGAAGAAACCGTGAGGCGGCGAACGGCAGCGTTGGAAGCGGAGATAGCGGAACGCCAGCGCCTGGAGAAGGCACATGTTGGCGGCGTCGGTGGCCGTAATCGCCGACGCGGTGGAGACGAAGCCGGCCAGGAGAGCCAGGACGGCGGTGGATCTTGTGATGGATGCTATTTTCATATTGTGTGTTTCTGTTGTTTGTTATTCAGTTAGGCGACCCGGCGCTGACTATTGCGCCGTGGCACTGATAACGGACCACGCGAATATGAACGCCGGGGGCGTGGGGAGATTACAGTATTGTTATCTGAGGCGCCGGCAGGCGAAGCTCGAAGCAGGTGCGGCCAGGACGGCTTTCACGCAGAAGGAGTTCGCCGCCGTGGGCGCGGACGATCTCACGTGCGAGGCTGAGGCCGAGGCCGAAGCCTTCGGCCGGCTGGCGGCGGGCGCGATCACCGCGATAGAAACGTTCGAAGAGTTTGGGCTGGTCTTCCGGTGGGATGCCCGGGCCGGTGCTGCATAGGATGAGCACCAGGGAGCCGTTGTCGGGCGCCAGTGAGATGGCGATGGAGCCTTGCGGCTCGTTGTATTTGACGGCGTTGTCGAGCAGGTTGAGGATGGCCGTCTGGAGCAGGGGGCGGTCGGCTCGGACGCGGAGGTTGGGATGGATGTCCGTGTCGAAGTGGAGGTGCTTGCTGGAGGCCAAGATGGCGGCGTCCTCGATCAGGGCGTCGAGGACGGCGCTGAGGTTGACTTCTTCGAGGGCGAGCTTGAGCTGGCCAGCATCGGCCTGGGCGAGGAGGAGCAGTCCGCGGGTGATGGTCTTGAGGCGGTGGGTTTCCTCAAGGAGGTTGGCGAAGACCTGCTGTTCGGAGGAGCCGGGCGCGGCAGCCTGGAGCGCGGTCTCGATTTCGCCCTGCATGATGGTGAGGGGGGTTTTGAGTTCGTGGGAAGCGTCGGCGCTGAAACGCGTGGCCTGGCGGAAGCTGGTTTCGAGGCGGTCCATCATGCCGTTGAGGACGCCGATGAGGCGGGTGATTTCCTTGTCTTCGTTGGAGGCGGGGATGCGCTGGTCGAGGCCGCGAGCGGTTACGCGTTCGGCGGTTCGGGCGATGGTTCTGAGGGGACGGAGCGCGCGGCCCGCGACGAGCCAGCCGCCGCCGCCCACCAGCAGGAGCGCCGTGGGCAGGGTGAGGAGGAAGATGTTCCGCATCCGCCGCAGATCCGCTGCGACGGCGTCGTAGCTGAGGCCGACGACGAGGCGAAGTTCGTCGTTGCCCATGATGCCGAGACGCCAGGAGCCGGTGGGGGCCTGGACGGTGAGGAACCTGGGAGTTTTGTTGAGCACGATCTGTGCGCCGCGACCGGGGCCAAGGCCGCGACCGGGACCACCGCGGCCCTTGCCAAGTCCATACGGAGCGTGGTCGGGTTGACCGGAGGCGGCGGTCGTCTGAGTCTGAGTGGCGGGGGCGTTGTGCAGAGAGCAGTCGATGGTGGCCGGGACGATGGCGCCGGGCCAGGCTGGCGAGACGTAGAGG
>JBAIXJ010000410.1:0-13607 GCA_037916645.1 Opitutales bacterium
CCCGGTTTCGGCCGGGCTGCGGCACCCGCCATGCCGCGGCGCGTGCAGGATGAAATTTGGCCTTGCATTGCTCTGGCGGGGCATGCTTCCTTGACCCTCCTTTTTCTCTCAGTGCCGCGCGTTTTCAGCTTCGGCTGAAGAACGCTTCAAGGACCGCGAGTTTGGGGGCCAAATCCCAGATTTCGCGGGCCGTCTTTTTTTCGTCAAAAACGCTTGCCGACAAACCTCCGTTTGGTAGCGTTCGCGACTTTTCGATCCATTTCATTCTTCAGTCTCAAGTCCTTATATGCCAACCATCAACCAACTCGTGAGGAGGGGCCGCCGGCAGGTCCGCGCGAAGTCCAAGGCGCCGGCCTTGCAGGGCAATCCTTTCCGCCGCGGAGTCTGCGTCCAAGTCATGACCCGCACGCCCAAGAAGCCCAACTCGGCCATCCGCAAGGTGGCCAAGGTGCGCCTCACGAACGGGTACGAGGTCATTTCCTACATCCCGGATGAGGGGCACAACCTGCAGGAACACTCGATTGTGTTGGTGCGCGGGGGGCGCGTGAAAGACCTGCCCGGCGTCCGCTATCATATCGTCCGCGGCACGCTCGACGCGACCGGGGTCGAGAAACGCCGCCGGAGCCGTTCCAAATACGGCGTCAAACGTCCGAAGCCCGGCGCCAAGCCTGCGGCCGCGGCGGCCGCCCCGGCCCCGGCGCCGGCTCCGACCACCGCCTGAGGAGATCCTTGAACCATGTCACGACGTCACAGAGCAGAGAAGCGGGAGACCATTCCGGACATCCGTTACAGCAGTCCGCTGGTGGCACACCTTATCAACGTCATCATGGAGCGCGGGAAGAAGAGTCTCGCCCAGCGCATCGTCTACGGCGCGTTTGAGCGCGTGAGCGAGAAGCTCGGCAAGGGCGATCCCGTTGACCTGCTCATCGGCGCCCTGGAGAACGCCCGCCCCCGCCTGGAGGTCAAGAGCCGGCGCGTGGGTGGCGCGACCTATCAGGTGCCCGTGGAGATTTCCTACGAACGCCAGGAGAGCCTCGCGCTCCGCTGGATCGTGGACGCGGCCGACAGCCGCAAGGGCCAGACCATGCAGGATGCCCTCGCCGCCGAACTCGTCGACGCCTACAACAACACGGGGACGGTCGTCAAAAAGAAGGAAGACACGCACAAGATGGCGCAGGCCAACCGGGCCTTTGCGCATCTGCGTTGGTGAGCCGCGGTCCGCGTATGTCCGTCACCCTCCAGATTGTCACCGAGAAGGCCCGGCTGTCGCCGGCCAACGCGCCCCAGCGGCCGGCGCCGATGGAATGGACGCGCAACATCGGCATCGCGGCGCACATCGACGCAGGGAAGACCACGACGACGGAGCGCATCCTCTACTACTCCGGCGCCGTCCACAAGATGGGCGAGGTGCACGAGGGCACGACGGTCACGGACTGGATGGAGCAGGAGCGCGAGCGCGGGATCACGATCACCGCCGCGGCGATTTCCTGCGCCTGGATCCCCTCCGTTGGCCCGTTCACCCCGATCAAGCACCGCATCAACATCATCGACACCCCCGGACACGTTGACTTCACGGCGGAGGTGGAGCGGTCGCTGCGCGTTCTCGACGGCGCGGTGGCCGTGTTTTGTGCGGTGGGCCGCGTGCAGCCCCAGTCCGAGACCGTCTGGCGCCAGGCCAACAAGTACCGCGTTCCCCGCCTGGCCTTCGTGAACAAGATGGACCGCGTGGGCGCCAACTTCTTCGCCTGCGTCGAGGAGATGCGGAAGAAACTCAACGCCAACGCGCACCCGCTCTTTCTGCCGATCGGGGCCGAGGAGAATTTCAAGGGGTTGGTCGACCTCGTGCAGATGAAGGCCTACTGGTTCGAGGAGGATCCGGCCGATCCGCTCGGCCTCAACCCGAAGATGGGCGAGATTCCGGCCGACCTGCTCGCCAACGCGAAGAAATACCGGGAGAAGCTGATCGAGGCCGTGGCGGACGTCGACGACGACATCGCCCACAAGTACCTCGAGGGGGCCGAGATTGGCGTCAACGAGCTGATGATCGGGATCCGCAAGGCGACGGTGTCGCTCAAGTTCTGCGGCGTGATCCCCGGGTCCGCCTTCAAGAAGAAGGGCGTCCAGCGTCTTCTCGACTGCGTGGTCAATTACCTGCCCAATCCGCTCGATCTCCCGCCGACCAAGGGTCAGACCGCCGCCGGCGAGCCGACGCTCGCCAAGGCCGATGACCGCGAGAAGACCGTGGCCCTCGCGTTCAAGCTGTGGAGCGACCCCTTCGTCGGCCGGCTCATCTTCATCCGCGTCTATCAGGGCCAGCTCAAGAAGGGGCAGACCCTCTTCAACCCGCGCACGCGCCGCCGGGAGCGGATCTCGCGCCTCCTGCTGATGCGGGCGATGGACAAGGAGGAGATCGACATCGCCTACGCCGGCGACATCTGCGCCGCGGTCGGCCTCAAGGACGTCATCACCGGCGACACGCTGTGCGATGACGAGGCGGACGTCCGCCTCGAGCCGCCGACGTTCCCCGAGCCGGTCATCTCCATGTCGATCGAGCCGAAGTCCAAGGCGGACCAGGAGAAGATGGGCACGGCGCTGCAGCGGCTCTCCGCCGAGGATCCGACCTTCCGCACGTACACCGACGGCGAGACCGGCCAGACGATCATCGCGGGCATGGGCGAGCTGCACCTCGAGATCATCCGCGACCGCATGGTCCGCGAGTTCAAGGTCGAGGCGGACGCGGGCCGGCCCCAGATCGCCTACCGCGAAACGATCCTGCACCTCGCCGACGGCGAGGGGAAATTCATCCGGCAGACGGGCGGCCGCGGCCAGTACGGCCACGCCTGCGTGAAGATCGAGCCCAACGAGAAAGGGAAGGGGATCGAGGTCATCAACGAGATCGTCGGCGGCGTCGTCCCCAAGGAGTACATCAAGCCCATCACGGCGGGCATCCTGGAGGCCGCGAACAACGGCGTGGTGGCGGGCTATCCGGTGATCGATTTCAAGGCGCGGATTGTCGACGGCTCGTTCCACGAGGTCGATTCCTCGGAAATCGCCTTCAAAATGGCCGGCATCTTCGCGTTCAAGGACGCGATGGCCAAGGCCAAGCCCATTCTGCTCGAGCCGATCATGAAGATCGAGGTGACCGTCCCGGAGGAATTCCAGGGCGACATCATGGGCGACATCAACCGCCGCCGCGGCCACATCCAGGGCATGGACCAACGCGACGGCGCCTGCATCATCACCGCGATGGTGCCCCTCGAGACGATGTTCGGCTACGCGACGGACATCCGCTCCCTCTCCAAGGGCCGCGCGTCGTACTCGATGGAGCCGTCCCACTTCGACCAGGTGCCGGCCCAGCTCCTCGCCAAGATCGTCGAGACCTCCGGCAAGGGCCCGGCCCGCGCCTGAAACCCGTTCTTTGTCCCACCCATGAAAGGCCAGCGCATCCGCATCAAGCTCCAGGGTTTTGACTATCGTGTCATCGACCAGTCGGCCCTGGAAATCGTCGAGACCGCCAAGCGCTCCGGCGCCCGCGTCTCCGGTCCCATCCCTTTGCCCACCTGCATCGAGAAGCTCTCGGTCAACCGCTCTCCCCACGTGGACAAGAAGTCCATGGAGCAGTTCGAGGCACGCACCCACAAACGTCTCATCGACATCATTGAGCCCACCGCCCAGACCGTCGATGAACTCAAGAAACTGAACCTCCCGTCGGGCGTCGACATCACCATCAACGTTTAAGGAACACTTTCGGATAGACAGTTAGCAGCCCCGCCGCCGGGCTCCCCGCCGGCCCTTGCTAATGTAGGTCTGATGAAACGGAACCCTCCACCTACCGCTTAGCCCATGATCGCTACTCTCCTAGGCAAAAAGATCGGGATGACGCAGGTCTACGACGCGGAAAACGTCCTGGTCCCCGTCACCGTGGTCGAAGCCGGCCCCTGCCCCGTGGTGCAGGTCAAGACCGTCGAAAGCGACGGCTACAACGCCGTGCAGCTCGGCTTCGCCCGGAAAAAGGTCAAGAACACCAGCAAGGCCGAGCTCAACCACGCCAAGAAGGCCGGCCTCGCCGAGGCGCCTCGCGTGCTCGACGAGGTGCGCCTCGCCGAACCGCCGGCCGCGAAGCCGGGCGACGTGGTGACGGTGACGGTGTTCAAGGAGGGCCAGCTGGTCGACGTCATCGGCGTGTCGAAGGGCAAGGGTTTCCAGGGCGTCGTCAAGATTCACCACGTGGCCGGCGGCCCGGCGGCGCATGGCTCCATGTTCCACCGGCGGATCGGCGCCATCGGCATGCGCCAGACCCCCGGCCGCACGTGGAAGAACCAGGCCATGCCCGGCCACCTCGGCAGCGACCGCTGCACCATGCAGAATCTCCGGGTGGTGAAGGTGCTCCCCGAAAAGAATCTCCTCCTCGTCAAGGGAGCGATCCCGGGCGCCAACGGCGACGACGTCATTGTCCGCACCGCCATCAAGGGCCAGCCCCGGACGGCCAAATAACGCCCGGAGGATTCGCAGCCATGAAGCTCAAAGTTTACACGTCCGACGGCAGCGCGAGCCGCGAAGCCGAATTCAGCATTCCCCAGTTCGAGGGCGACCGCGGGTCGCAGGCCGTCAAGGAGGTCGTGGTGGCCCACCAGGCCAACGCGCGCCTGGGCACGCACTCGACGAAACGGCGGGGCGAGGTCCGCGGCGGCGGCAAGAAGCCCTGGCGCCAGAAGGGCACCGGCCGTGCCCGGGCGGGCTCGATCCGCTCGCCGCTCTGGCCGGGCGGCGGCGTCGTGTTCGGCCCCAAGCCGCGCGACTACACCAAGAAGATCAACGGCAAGGTCAAGGCGCTGGCCTTCGGGCGCGCCCTCTTTGACCGCGCGGCGGCCGGCGAGCTGGATGTCATCGAGAAATTCGAGGTGAGCCCCGCGAAGACAAAGGTGATCCACCAGGTCATCACCCGCATCGCCCCCCAGGGGCGGATCCTGATCGTCGACGATCCCTTCACCCCGGAGACCCGCCGGGCGGCCCGCAACCTCAGCCGGGTGACCATGCAGGAGGCCGCCAAGCTGAACACCCTCGATCTCTGCCAGTACCAGAAGATCGTCGTGTCCACCAAGGCGCTCGAAAAAATCATCGCCCGCGCCAGCGCGGCCAACGGAGGCAACTGATGATCCACGCCGAAAGAGTGCTCAAGAAGATGCGCCTGACGGAAAAATCGAACCGGCTTTCGTCCGAGTACGGCCAGTACACCTTTGAGGTCGCGCCGGAGGCCACCAAGCACACCGTGCGCGAGGCCGTGGAGCAGACGTTCAAGGTCACCGTCAAGCGCGTGAACCTGCAAAACGTCAGCGGCAAGTTCCGGCGGAGCCGCCGGGGCCTGCCCAGCCGCACCTCGGATTTCAAGAAGGCCGTCGTGACGCTCAAGGCGGGCGACAAGATCGAGTTCGTGTGAGCCGACCGCTGAAAGGAGACCCTGCCCATGCCACTCAAAACCTTCCGTTCGATCACTCCCACCCTCCGCTACACCGAGCTGAACCGCCCGGAGGAGATCGCCGACCGGCGCCCCGAGCGCGGGCTGGTCGAGCACAAGCACAAGACCGGCGGACGCAACTGCTACGGCCGGCTCACGTCGCGCCGGCGCGGGGGCGGGCACAAGCAGCTCTACCGCGTGATCGACTTCAAACGAACCAAGCTCGACATGCGGGCCACGGTGCAGGCCATCGAGTATGATCCGAACCGCTCGGCGCTGATCGCGCTGGTGGCCTATCGCGACGGCACCAAGAACTACATTCTGGCCCCGAAGGGCCTCAAGGTGGGCGACGCGGTGGTGAGCGCCACCAAGTGCGAGTACAACGAGTACCGGCCGGGCGATGCCTATCCGCTGGAGACGATTCCGCCCGCCACCCGCGTGCACGCCGTCGAACTCATCCCCGGCCGCGGAGCCCAGCTGGCCCGCTCGGCCGGCGCCAGCCTCGAGCTGGTCGCGGTCGAAAACGGCAACGCCCAGCTCAAGCTGCCCTCGGGCGAGATCCGCCTGGTGAACGCGAAATGTCGCGCCACCATCGGCGAGGTCGGCAACGCCGATCACATCAACGAGTCGCTCGGCAAGGCCGGCCGCAACCGCTGGCTGGGGCGCCGTCCGCGCGTCCGCGGCATGGCGATGAATCCCGTCGACCATCCCAACGGCGGCGGGCAGGGCAAGTCCAAGGGCGGTGGCGGCCGGCAGCAGGTCGTCTCCCCGTGGGGCCAGCTCGCCAAGGGCTTCCCGACGCGCCGCCGCTCGCGGCCCTCCAACAGTCTCATCCTGGTCCGCCACAACGGCCTCCCGCCGCGTGGCAAGAAGTAATCCCGCCCGGAACCTCCTCCGCCCCCCACCATGGCCCGCTCCATCAAGAAAGGTTTCTTCGTCGACGCGCACCTGATGACGAAGATCGAAAAGGCCGGCAAGGCCGCCTCCCGCAAGCCGATCCAGACCTGGTCGCGCCGTTCCACCATCACCCCCGATTTCGTCGGCCACACCTTCAACGTTCACAACGGCAAGGCGTTCGTCGCCGTGTACGTGACGGAGAACATGGTCGGCCACAAGCTCGGCGAGTTCTCCCCAACCCGCATCTTCAAGGCCCACGGCGGCATGACCCGCAAGGAGATCTGACGCCGCGCCGCCGCCCTAACACCCGACCCACGATGGAAGTCCAAGCCCTTACCCGTTACGCGCGGATGTCGCCGAAGAAGGTGCGCGAGGTCACCCGCCAGATCCAGGGGCGCAAGGTGCCCTTTGCGGTCGAACTGCTGACCCTCATCCCGCGCAAATCCGCCCGCCTCGTGCTCAAAACGCTCAAGAGCGCCATCGCCAACGCGGAGAACAACCCCAAGGTCAACCTCACCGCGGACCAGCTGGTGGTTTCCCGCGCCCTGGTCGAAATCGGTCCGGCGCTCCGGCGCTACAAGGCCGGGCCCCGCGGCTCCGCGATGCCCCGCCGCAAGAAGATGTCCCACCTCCGCATCGTCCTCACCGACGAGGCGAAGAAAGCCTGATTTTCCGCCCAACCCCGCCCGCCCAACCTCCGCTCCCATGGGTCAGAAGACACATCCCGTCGGTTTCCGTCTCGCCGTCAACCGCAACTGGCAGTCCCGCTGGTATGCGAACAAGAAGGATTTCCCCGGCCTGCTCCGCGAGGACCAGATCATCCGCACCAAGCTCATGGAAAAGCTGAAGCAGGCCTCGGTGCCGCGCATCTTCATCGAGCGCGCGTCGAACCGGGTGCGGGTGAAGATTTTCACCGCCCGGCCCGGCATCGTGATCGGCCGCAAGGGCCAGGAGATCGAGAAGATCAAGGAGGATCTCGCGAAGCTCACCGGCAAGGAGATCCTCCTCGACATCCAGGAGGTCAAGAAGCCGGAGATCGAGGCCCAGCTGGTCGCGGAGAACGTCGCCTTGCAGCTCGAGCGGCGCATCGCCTTCCGCCGGGCCATGAAGAAGGCCGTGGAAATGGCGATGACCCTTGGCGCCGAGGGCATCAAGATCCAGTGTTCCGGCCGGCTCGGCGGCGCGGAGATCGCCCGTCGCGAATGGCAGCGCAAGGGCCGCGTGCCGCTGCACACGCTCCGGGAGAACATCGACTACGGTTTCGCCGAGGCCCACACCCTCTATGGCAAGATCGGGGTCAAGTGCTGGATCTGCAAGAAGGACGCGGACATGACCAACTGACCGGCGCCGCCCGGCCCCCCGCTCACCGCCCACCGCCCAACGCTTATTCTCCATGGCTCTCGCACCCGCCCGCACCAAATACCGCAAACAGCAGAAAGGCAGCCTCGCCGGCAACGCCAAACGCGGGAACACCCTCGTCTTCGGCGAATTCGGCCTGCAGTCGCTCACCCGCGGCCCGATGACCAGCTCCCAGATCGAAGCGGCCCGCATCGCCATCTCCCGGCACCTCAAGCGCAAGGGGAAACTCTGGATCCGCGTCTACCCGCACAAGCCCATCACCAAGAAACCGGCGGAGACCCGCATGGGTCACGGCAAGGGCCCGGTGGAATACTACGTCGCGCAAATCAAGCCCGGCGTCGTGCTCTTCGAGCTCGGCGGCATCCCCGCGACCCTCGCCAAGGAAGCTCTCCGCCTGGCCGACACCAAGCTGCCCTTCCGGTGCCGCTTCATCGCCCGCGAGGGCGTCGCCGTCTGAGCGCCGCCCGCCCCGCTCCTCCCTCTTTTTCCGCCTCCCATGACGACCAAGGAAATCCGCGACCTGTCCCCGACGGAGATTGAAACCAAGCTCCGCGAGCTCCGCGCCGAGCTCCTCCAGATCCGGCTCAACAAGCAGGCCGGGCAGGCGGACAAGCCGCACCTGATTCGCGAGCACCGCAAGGACGTCGCCCGCCTGGAAACCATTCTGCACGCCAAGAAGAAACCCGCCCCGCAGGCCGCCTGACGCGCACCCGCAACCGCTTAACCCATGTCCGCCCCCACCCGCAACAAGCGCAAGACCTTCATCGGCTCCGTCACCCATCGCATGGGCGACAAGTCGGTCAAGGTCGTCGTCCCGTTCCGCACCCCGCATCCGCGGTACCAGAAGGTCATCAACCGCCAGACCGTCGTGCACGCGCACGACGAAAAGAACGAGACCAAGGTCGGCGACAAGGTCGAGGTCATGGAAACCCGCCCGATCAGCCGGCTGAAGCGCTGGCGGGTCGTCCGCGTGGTCGAGGCCGCCAAGACCGCCATCGCCCAGGCCATCTCCGAGGAGGACGTGGCCCAGGCCGTGCCCACCAAGCTCACGCCCGCTCCGGCGGCCGCCCAGCCGGCCGCCCCCGCGCCCGCCGAGGGGCCGTCCGCCTGAGTCCCCCACGCTGAACGCTGATTTTCCGGAGGCTCGCCATGATCCAACTGCGCTCCATTCTCGACATTGCCGACAACACCGGCGCCCGCCGCGCGGCGTTGATCCAGCGCATGGGCCAGAACACGCCCTTTGCCCATGTCGGCGACATCGTCACCGTCCACATCAAGGAAAGCTCCACCGACGCCGCGGTGAAAAAGGGCGAGGTGGTGAAGGCCGTCGTGGTCCGCACCAAGGCGCCCATCCACCGTTCGGACGGGAGCTACCTGCGCTTTGACAGCAACGCGATCGTCATCCTGGGGCCCGACGGGAATCCGCGGGGCACCCGCATTTTCGGCCCCGTCGCCCGCGAGCTGCGCGCGAAGAATTTCATGAAGATCATTTCGCTCGCCCCGGAGGTTCTCTGACCATGCAGAAGTGCCACATCAAACGCGGCGACAGCGTCGTCGTCATCGCCGGGGCCCACAAGGGCAAGCAGGGCAAGGTGCTCGAGGTCCTCCTCGCCGGCCAACGGGCGCGCGTCGAGGGCGTCGCCCTCGTCAAGAAGCACCTGAAGAAATCGCAGGAGCACCCGCAGGGCACCATCGCCGAGCGCGAGGGCTCCATCCATGTCTCGAACCTGATGCATCTGGCCCGCTGGGAGAAATCCAAGGCGGCCAGGAAGAAGGAGGCCGCGCCCAAGGCCTGACCGCGGGCGCCCGTCCCCCGCTGCCGGCTCGGAAACCCGGTCGCACCACCATGAGCTACATTCCCTCCCTCAAGAAACACTACGCCGAGAACGTCGTCCCGGAGCTGATGAAGCTGCGCGGCTACCAGAACCGCCACGAGGTGCCGCGCCTCGAGAAGATCACGATCAACAGCGGGATCGACGCCGAGGCGGACAAGAACGTGATCGCCGACACCCAGAAGGACGTCGCCACGCTGGCCGGCCAGAAGCCCGTCCTCGCCAAGTCGAAGAAGGCGATCGCCAACTTCAAGCTGAAGAAGGGCCAGATCGTCGGCTGCCACGTCACGCTGCGCGGGTTCGCGATGTGGGAGTTCCTGCTCCGCCTGATCGCCGTCGCGCTGCCGACCATCCGCGACTTCCGCGGCATGTCGCCCAAGCTCGACGGCCAGGGCAACTACACCATCGGCATCACGGACCACACGATCTTCCCGGAGATCACCGTCGACAACGTGAAGAAGCACATCGGCCTCGACATCACGATTGTCACCAGCGCCAACACCGACGACGAGGCCCGCGACCTCCTCCGCCTCCTCGGCATGCCGTTCCGCCGCGCGGAGGGTCCGGCCAAGCCCGCTTCGCCCAAGGCCGCCTGAGCGCCGCCCCATCTCCCCCCGCCCAACCTCACCCTTCGTCCCCCGACCATGCCCAAGACCTCCGCCATCGAGCGCAACCTGAAACGCCGGCGCCTTGTGGAGAAATACAAGGCGAAGCGCGCCGAACTGAAGGCCATCCTCGCCAACCCGAAGACCACCGACGCCGAGTTCTTCGCCGCCCAGAAGAAGCTGGCCAAGCTGCCGCGCAACTCCTCGAGCGTCCGGATCCGCAACCGGTGCTCGCTCAGCGGCCGCCCGCGCGGCTTCATCGGCCGGTACGGCGTCTCCCGCATCACCTTCCGCGAACTCGCCCTCGCGGGCAAGATTCCGGGCGTCATCAAGTCCTCGTGGTGAAACCCGTTGCCGCCGGGAGTGGGATATGACCCGGCCGGCGCCACCCAACCTTCTTCATCCATGACCGATCCGATCAGCGACTTTCTCACCACCCTGCGGAACGCCAGCAAGGCCAGCCGCGAGGAGTGCGTCGCGCCTTATTCCCAGATCAAGGAAGCCATCGCCGCCATCCTCAAGGCCGAGGGCTATATCGCCGACCACGCCCAGGGCGCGGATGCCCTGGGCCACAAGACCATTGTGGTGAAACTCAAATACGTCGACGGCGCGCCCGCGATCACCGGCCTGCGCCGCATGAGCACCCCGGGCCGCCGCCGCTACTGCCGGGCCAGCGAGATCCCCCTGGTGCTGAACGGCCTCGGCCTGGCCATCCTCTCCACCTCCCGCGGCCTGATGAAGGACCAGGAGTGCCGCCGCAACAAGCTCGGCGGCGAGGTCATCTGCAACGTTTGGTAAGGAGCCCCGCCCATGAGCCGCATCGGCAAACAACCCGTTCCCATTCCCGACAAGGTCAAGGTCGACGTGCAGGATCACTCGATCCAGGTCGAGGGCCCCAAGGGCAAGGTCCGCAAGGCCTTCGCCGAGGTCGTCCGCCTGTCGGTCAACGACCGCAAGCAGATCATCGTGACGCCGCTGGAGGAGACCCGGTTCGCCAAGGCGATGTACGGCACCGCCCGGTCCATCATCAACGGCATGATCCGGGGCGTGACCGCCGGCTACGCGAAGGACCTCGAGATCCAGGGCGTCGGCTTCAAGGCCGCGGTCAAGGGCCACCAGCTCGACCTCGCGCTCGGCTACTCGCATCCAATCCTCTTCGACATCCCGGAGGGCATCAAGGTGACCGTCACGGACAACACCAAGCTCCGGGTGGAGGGAGCCGACAAGCAGCTCGTCGGCGCCGTCGCGGCGTCGATCCGGGGTTACTACCCGCCCGAGCCGTACAAGGGCAAGGGCGTGCGCCTGGTCGGCGAACGCGTCCGCCGCAAGGAGGGCAAGACGGTCGCCTGACGTCTGCCGGCACCACCCGCCATGAATACGATCACGAAAGCTCAGCTCCTCCAGAAGCGCCGCTGGCGCATCCGCCAGAAGGTCGCCGGCACGGCGGCGTGCCCGCGGCTGACGGTAAAGTTTTCCGGGAAGCACATCTACGCCCAGGCGATCAACGACGAATCGGCCGCCACGCTTGTCTTCCTGTCCAGCGTCGATCCGGAACTGCGCAAACAACACGTCAAAGCCAATCTCGCCGGCGCGAAAACCCTCGGCGCGGCCTTTGGCGCCAAGGCCAAGGCCGCCGGCATCAGCCGGGTGGTCTTCGACCGCAACGGCCGTCCCTACCATGGCAAGGTGAAGGTATTTGCCGATGCCGCGCGCGGGGCCGGTCTAGCCTTTTGATCCCCATTATGAACACTTTCGCCAGGAATCCCCTTCCCGCGGGCGCCGCGGACAGCGCCGCCCCGGGTGCTCCCGAGATGGTCGAACGGGTGGTCTACATCAACCGCTGCGCCAAGGTCGTCAAGGGCGGCCGCCGGTTCAGTTTCTCCGCCCTCGCAGTCGTCGGCGACCAGAAGGGCAACGTGGGCATCGGCTACGGCAAGGCCAACGAGGTGCCCGACGCCATCAAGAAGAGCACGGAGCACGCGCGCAAACGCATGGTCTCGGTCCGCCTCAAGGGCGACACGATTCCCCACGAGGTCCTCGGGGAATCCGACGGGGGCAAGGTGTTCCTCCGGCCCGCCAGCCCGGGCACCGGCATCATCGCGGGCGGCGGGGTCCGGGCGGTGCTCGAGGCCGCCGGCGTCCGCAACGTCCTTTCCAAGTCCATGGGTTCAAAGAACCACATCGCCGTGGTGCACGCCACGCTCAACGGCCTGCGCAAGCTCCGCCTGGCCGCGGACGTGCACGCCATGCGCGGCAAGAGCTGAGGTTCGCCCGGGCGCAGATCACCATGAAACTCCATCAACTCAAGAACGTCACCGGCGCGGTCCACCGCCGCAAGCGGGTGGGCTGCGGCGAGGGTGGCGGCCACGGCCGGACCTCCGGGCGCGGCGGCAAGGGCCAGACCGCGCGCAGCGGCGGCTCCATCCGGCCCGGCTTCGAAGGTGGCCAGATGCCGCTCTACCGCAAGCTGCCGCATCGCGGCTTCAACCACGACCCGTTCCGGACCCCCTGTGCGGTGGTCAACGTCGGCGACCTCGCCCGCCTCGAGGCTTCGGTGACCGAGGTCACCCCCGCCGTGCTCGTCGAGCAGGGCCTGGTCCGCCGCGGCTCGGTCGCGGTCAAGGTGCTGGGCGGGGGCGAACTGAACCGCGCGCTCAAGGTCACCGCCGCGAAGTTCTCCGGCTCCGCCAAGGCCAAGATCGAGAAGGCCGGCGGACAAGCCGTGACCGCCTCCTGATTCCGGCGACGGGGCGCCATCGGCGCCCCCGATGGCCGCAACCTTCTCCCCCCGATGCTCTCCGCCTTCAGCAACTCGATGAAGATTCCCGAGCTTCGCTCGCGGATTCTCTACACGCTGGCGCTGCTGTTCGTGGCCCGCGTGTGCGCCCATGTCCCGCTGCCCGGTCTCGACCCCAAGCCCCTGCAGGATTTCTTCGCCGCCCAGTCCGCGGGCTCGGGCGGGGCCCTGATGGGCCTGTACAACATGTTCACGGGGGGCGGCCTGGTGAAGGGCGCGGTCGGCGCGCTGGGCATCATGCCGTACATCACGGCCCAGATCATCTTCCAGCTGATGACCGCGGTGGTCCCGGCGCTCTCCCGCCTCCAGCAGGAGGGTGATGTCGGCCGGCAGAAGCTGACGCAATACACCCGCTATGCCACCGTCCTCATCTGCATCGTCCAGGGCGCGCTGCTGATCGTCGCCTTGGAGAACCCGGGCCGCCTCTTCTCCGGGTACGACATCAACGTCTATGGCGACATCGTGCTGGTGAACAAGGGGTGGTTCCTGGTCACCGCCGTCATCTTCATGACCGCCGGCACCCTGCTCCTGATGTGGCTGGGCGAACAAATCACCCAGCGCGGCATCGGCAACGGCGTCTCGCTGCTCATCACGGTCGGCATCCTCGCGGACATTCCCGGCGCCGCGGCCACCCTCAAGACCCTGATTCTGGCGCCGGTGGG
>JBAIXJ010000411.1:0-2392 GCA_037916645.1 Opitutales bacterium
TCGGCCATCACGACGGGATCCGCCGCCGTCGCGATCGCGGTGTTGACCAACACCGCGTCGGCTCCCAGCTCCAGTGCCGCGGCCGCGTGCGACGGTGCGCCCAGACCCGCGTCCACGATCACCGGCACGCGGCTTTGGGCCACGATGATCTCCAGGAACGCGCGGCTCTCCAGCCCGCGATTGCTGCCGATGGGCGCGCCCAGCGGCATGACCGCCGCCGCGCCGGCCTCCTCCAACTGCCGGCAGAGCACCGGATCGGCGTGGACGTACGGCAGCACGACGAAGCCGCGCTTCACCAGTTCACGCGTCGCGGCGAGCGTCTCGCCGGGATCCGGCATCAGGTATTTCGGGTCCGGATGGATCTCGAGCTTCAGCCAATTGGTCGCCAGCGCCTCCCGGGCGAGTTCGGCCGCCAGCACCGCCTCGCGGGCGTCGCGCACGCCCGAGGTGTTCGGCAGCAGCCGGTAGCGATCCCTCTCCAGGTGGTCGAGCAGGTCGTCCGGCGCGCCATCGGTGCGGACGCGGCGCAGGGCGACGGTGACGAGCTGCGTGGCGGCGGCCGCGAGACTCGCGCGCATGAGCCCGCCTGAGGCGAACTTGCCCGTGCCGGCCAGCAGGCGGGACGTGAAGCGTTCTCCAGCGATGATCAGGGGAGTTGGATTCATAAAAATGGCGGTCGGAAGTTTCTCCCCCGAATACACACGAATGGGCACGAATTGGCGGGCCCGAGATTCATGATCCATTCGTGGAGATTCGTGGGCATTCGCGGGCGGCCACCTGGAGATTCCGGAACGCGGCCGCCGGATCGGCGGCCTGCCAGACCGCGCCGAGCACCGCCGCGCCATCGAAGCCCCAGGCGCGGACCAACGGCAGCCGGGCCGCCGTCACGCCGCCGAGCGCGCAAACGGCCGTGGAGCGTTCGGCCGGAGAACGGTGACGGAGCAGCGCGCCGACGGCCTCCGGCATCCGCCCGGCGGCGGGACCATGGCCCGGCTTGGAGAGCGACGGAAAAACCGGCCCGAAAAGAACCGAATCGTAGTGCCCCAGCGCCGAGCGCAGGGTGCCGAGATCGTGGCTCGAACGGCTGGCTAAACCGGCCGGTGGGCGGGCCGGCGCCGCGCCGTCATCCCGCCAGTGGCAGCCGTTGAGCCCGAATTCGTCCACCAGTTCGTGGTACTGGTGCAGCACCAGTCGTGGGCGCCACGCCGCCGGCAGCGCGCGCAGCCACGCCGTCAGCACGGGACGCGAGATCGCCGGTTTGCGAACGTGATAGCGCTCAAGCCCGGCGTCCAGCATCGCGCCGAGCACGGCGGTCTCGCGCGGGTCATCGCGCGCCGGCGAAATCACGACAAGGCTCAGCCCTCTGAGGCAACGCCTGGCGTCCCGCGCCTGACGCCCGACGTTCATGGCGGACGGAGTCTCCGGTTGGGGGTGGCTTGGGGCGCCCATTGACAGACGGCGGTCAAATGTCGGGAGGAGAACGGTCAACAACGTCAGCCCCCCTGGGTAGCCTGGATCACCACCACGCGATCGCCGGCGGCGAGCAGCCGCCCCGCCCAATCCACGCGCGGCACCACCGTGCCATTGACGGCGACCGCGATGCCCCTGCGTCCGGCGAGACTGAACTGGTCGATGAGGGCGCTCACGGTCGCCGGCGCGCCGAGCGCGTGCGGCCGGTCGTTGACAAAAACCGTCAAGACGGAGCCAGGCGAGTCGGAGGTGGACATGACGGGAGGCGGGACAATTCGCGCCCAGCCCCGCCGCCGGGTCTTCAGCTCCCCCGCTTCGCGCGGCGGTCCTGTTTTCCCTACGGCGGTACTAAACGCATCAGGTTCGAAGACTTGAGGAGCGGAACCTGCTCCAATCTCAGCCCGGGGCCCCGGGCTCGCCTAAACGAGGTGCCGACAAGAACGGCGAAGTCCCGGAGTTTTTCAACCCAGATCGTATGACACAAAATCGGCTGGCTTTCGGCCGCGTCACCTGCCACGGTCCCGCCCGCATCAGGAACGAATTTCGGCGCAAGCCGGGGTTCTGCCAACCGGGCCGGGAGCGGCCACGGTGGCTTCGGGCGATCAAGGCCCGGATGTGCGAAGCGCCCGCGGCTTCGAACAAAACGCTCCCGAAAACGACAGCCGCCCTGATGCCGGGGCGGTTTTTGTTTTCCCCTGGTGCGCAAACCTCGGTCGAAGTTTTCGCATCCCATGTCACCCAACCTCCTCCCCCTCCTCCGGGTCCGCGTCCGTGCGGAGAACCCGAACCACCACCTCTGGAACAACCACGGCACGTGGTTCCTCCACTACACGATCCACCCGACGCCGTTCACCAAGGAACGCGTGCGGCGCTCCCTGGGCACGGCCTCGCTCGCCGCCGCCCGCGAACGCCGCGACGCGTT
>JBAIXJ010000412.1:0-1504 GCA_037916645.1 Opitutales bacterium
TCGAGGGCCAGACGAAGACCAAGCTCTCCAACTCCGAAGTCGATGGCATCGTCCAGAAGATCGTCGGCGAGAAGCTGAAGTTCTATTTCGAGAAGGAGACGGCGATCGCCAAGCGCGTCATCGACAAATGCCTCAACGCCGCCCGCGCCCGCGAGGCCGCCCGCAAGGCCCGCGAAACCATCCGCAAGGGGGCCCTCTCCGGCGGCGGGCTGCCGGGCAAGCTCGCCGATTGCTCCGAGCGCGACGCCGCGCTGACGGAGCTGTACATCGTCGAGGGCGATTCCGCGGGCGGCTCCGCCAAGCAGGGCCGCGACCGGCGCTTCCAGGCCATCCTTCCGCTGCGCGGCAAGCTCATCAACAGCGAGAAGGCGCAGCTCGACAAGGTGCTGAACAACGAGGAAATCCGCACCCTCATCACCGCCATCGGCACGGGCATCGGCTCCGGCGAGGACGATTCCGCCTTCGACGTGGAGAAGGCGCGCTACCACAAGGTGGTGATCATGACCGACGCCGACGTCGACGGCTCGCACATCCGCACCCTGCTCCTCACCTTCCTCTACCGCCAGATGCGGGGCCTGATCGAGCGCGGCTACGTCTACATCGCCCAGCCGCCCCTCTACAAGATCAAGCGCAAGAAGCGCGAGCAGTACATCGACAACGACGAGCAGCTGAACCGCATCCTCCTCGAACTCGGCTCCGAGGACGTCATGCTCACCCGCCTGCGCGACCAGATGACCTTCGCCCCGGCGCAGATCGACAAGATCGTCGAATCGCTCGCCGCCCTGGAGAAACTCGGCGCGGGGGTCACCCGCTACGGCGCCTCGCTTGTCGAATACCTCGAGCAGCACGACGCGAAGACGCACGAGCTGCCGCGATACGTGGCCCGCATCCGCGAGGGCAACAAGGAGGCCCATGAGTTTCTCCGCGACGACGACAGCCGCGCGGACTTCATCCAGCGCATGGGCCTCGACGTCGACTCCCTCGACCCGGGCGCCGCCGGCGGCGGCAGCACGCCGCCCACCGGGGAGGCGCGGAAAGGCGAGAACGGCAGCGCGCCGCCGTTCGTCGCGCGCCGCATCACCGTCCACGAAATCTTCGAGTCGAACGAGATGTCCAAGATCCTGCGGCACATGGCCGCCGGAGGGCTCGACGTCTCGCGTTTCGGTCCCCGCGACGCGCCGCGCTACCGCCTGACGGAGACCGCCGCCGGCAAGGCCGACGGCGGGACCGACCTGTACGCGCCGTTCGAGATCCTCCACCACATCCGCCAGCTGGGCCGCCGCGGCCTCGCCATCCAGCGCTACAAGGGCCTCGGGGAGATGAACCCCAAGCAGCTGTACGAAACCACCATGGATCCCGAGAAGCGCCGCCTGCTGCGCGTCTCCATCGACGACGCGGCGAAGGCTGACCAGCTGTTCACCCTCCTCATGGGGGAGGAGGTGCCGCCCCGCCGCCAGTTCATCGAGGACAACGCGCTCAACGTGCAGTACCTCGACGTGTGACC
>JBAIXJ010000413.1:0-2494 GCA_037916645.1 Opitutales bacterium
CGGGTGACGGCGGGCGGCAGCGCGGGCGTCCGGCCCCGGCCCAGGCTGGATGCGAGGTGGTCGCGCAGCCGCCGCACCTCCGCCCATGCCGCGGCGCGGTCCTCGAGGGCGAACCGGCGGAGCGCGACCCCGCGCAGCAGGGCGGCGACGCAGCGGTAGAAATCCCGCGGCCGGTACACGGGGATCGGTCCGGCGTGCTCGTCGTAGCGGTCGAGATACAGGCGGCGGGCAAAGACCAGTCTGCGGGTGCCGTCCGCGAGCTCCGCGAAGATCCGCAGGTTGACCGGGCTGGGCGCGCCGGCCGGGAGGTCGACCAGTCCGTAGTAGCCGGCGCGGAGCGCGTTGGCGTGCTCGGGGTGTTCGGCGGCGACGTCGGCGCGTTCCCGCGGGTAGATCAGGCGGTTCCCGGCGCCCGGCGTGGTGGTGGCCAGCAGACGCCGGATGTTGAAGCCGATGCCGAAGGTCCAGCCGGTGACGCGGAATTTGTCGTACTGGGCCTTGAGCCAGTAACCCGGGTTTTCGATGAAGCCGTGGAACTCCGGACCGCGCGGCAGGTCGCTGGTGAAGCCCAGCACCTCGTCCAGCACGCGGTCGGCCTCGGCACACAGGCGGCGGAAGGAAGCGCGATGGAAATGCCGGTAGAGAAAATGGAGCGACTCGAAGACGAGGGCGGTGCGCAGCACCGGCCGCGGCCGCCGGCTGGGCGGAAGGGCCGAGGGGTCGAGTGGCGTGCGGAAGAACTCCCGCCACTCGCCGGCGGCGTCGAGCCAGTCGAGCGCGAGCTCGCGCGCGCCGGACCAAACGCGGACCCGCTGGTGGAATCCGCTCCGCGTCGCCGCGGGGTCGCCGGGGAAGGCCGCGGCGAGGTCGGGGCGCGGCAGGCCCGCGATCCCGAGGAAGACGACGCCGTCGACGCGGGCGCGCAGGTCGACGCATTCCCGGCCGGCGCCGGGGAGGATCCAGCCGGTGATGTCGAGTTCGGGCGAGGTGGGCTGCCAGCCGGCGGGTTGGTCGAGGTGAAAGGTGGGCGGGGCCGGCGAGGTCATCAGGCAGGGCGTCAATAAGGCGCCCGGGAAACGACAGTAAAGACTCTTTCGGGGGGTGCGCGATGGGGAAAAATCTCGAATGATGGACGGGGTGATGATTGCCTCGCGCGACTTTATGCCGAACACCGATCACGTCCGGTCCGACCGACGGGAGCGGCTCCTCGCGGGGGCGATCTTCGGGCTGGTGCTGGCGTTTCACCTCTGGGGCGTGACGGTCGCCTGGACGAGCCTCAATCTGCCCGGGAACGAGTTCCGCCAGGCCCAGACCGCGATCTCGGCCTATTTCATCCAGCGGGATCACGACTTCTCGCCGGCGTACCCGATGCCGGTGCTCGGCAAGCCGTGGTCGGTGCCTTTTGAATTCCCGCTCTATCAATGGACCACGGTGGTCCTGAGCAACGCCACGGGGCTCCCGCTCACGGAGGCCGGCCGCGCCGTGAGCGTGGCCTGCTTCTATCTGGCGCTGCCGGCGGTCTGGCTGCTGCTGGGACGGATGGGGCTGGCGCGGCCGCGGCGTCTGCTGGTGCTGAGCGTCATCCTGGCGTGTCCGCTCCACTTCATCTACGTGCGGGCCTTCCTGATGGAGACCATGGCGCTGATGTTCAGCCTCTGGTTCCTGCAGGCCTTCGTGGCGGCGGTGGAGCGGCGGAGCGGCTGGTGGCTGCTGGCCGCCAACCTGGCGGGCATCGGCGCGGGCCTGGTCAAGGTCACCACCTTCATGCTCTACCTGATGCCGGCGGGCGCCTGGGGCCTGTGGTGGCTGGCGGGGGCGTGGCCCCGCCGGGACCGGCCGGGCGGCGGGTGGCCCGCGGTGGCGCGCATCGCGGGGTGGGTGGCCGCGGCGGTGGCGGCGCCCTTCGCCGCGACCTGGGGGTGGATCCGGTATGCGGATGCGGTGAAGCTGCTGAATCCAGTCGGCCGGAGCATGGTGTCCTCGGCCCTGACCAGCTTCGAATTCGGCACCTGGCAGACCCGGTTTTCGCCGCAAATCTGGGCGATGCATGGCGACATCCTGATCCACGACCTGGCGCCGCCCGCCGTGCTGGCCATCGGCGCGGTGCTGGCCGGGTTCACGCCGCGGCGCTGGCGGATCTGGAGCCTCGGATGCGTGGCGTTTTTCGGCGCCGTCCAGCTGCTCTTTCCGGTGCTGTACGCGCTACACGACTATTACTACGCCGCCAACGCGATCCTGCTGATGACGGCGCTGGGCCTGGTGCTGGCGGGGCTGCTCGAGCGGGCCCGCCTCCGGTGGGTGGCGTGGGCGGCCCTGCTGGCGGTGGTCGTCCTACAGGCGCACACCTATCTCCAGGGCTACTATCCGGCCTACCGCGAGGTGAGCCGGGGCGGCAACGATCTCACCTGGGCCTTGCGCGATCTGACCCGGCCGGACGACGTGCTCGTCATCGCGGGGGAGGACTGGAGCCCGATCACGCCGTACAGCGCGGAAC
>JBAIXJ010000414.1:0-7327 GCA_037916645.1 Opitutales bacterium
AGAACGACGGGGTGTGTGGATCGGCCATTGGCGCGCTGCGCCGGCGTGCCGCGAAAATGCGATCGCCACCGTACCTTCGGCCGGCATTCTGGACTGCAGGGAATTCAGGAATGCCCACCGAATTCGCGATCGATCGTGAGCATGGTCTCGTGATCTCCCGGGGCACGGGGGTGTTCCGCCATGCCGACTTCCTCGATCATATGGCCCGATTGGGCCGGTGCCCGGATTTTCGGCCGGAATTCAACCAGTTGGTGGACTGCCGGGGCTTCGACGCCGTGAAACTGACGGCGGGCGACCTGCAGGATCTGGGGGAGCGGAGCATTTTCGCGGCGAGCGCAAAGCGGGCGTTCGTGGTGGCATCCCAGGTCCAATACGGACTGGGCCGGATGTTCGCCGCGTACCGCGAACTCAAGAGCGGGCAGACGACCATGGTTTTTCGAACGCTGGAGGAGGCGGTGCGCTGGCTCGGCCTCCCGGCGGGCTACGATCCCGCCGCCGCGTTCAACCAACGCCCGCGGCCGGCGCCCCCACCGGCCGGCCGGGCGTGGCGCGGCGCCGGTGCCGGGCCTTGAACGACAAGGGGTAAGCTTGGAGTCTAGCGCTTGGCGCTGCCGGGCGCGCCGCCTTTCCAAGCTTGATAGGCGGCCCGGACGTGGGCGATCGCGGCCGCGCGGCGGAGGCCGAACTGTTCGGCGTACTCGTCCGCGGCGTAATGGTGCGGCGTCGGATAGCTGGGGGAGTCGACCGCGAGGAAATCGTGGTCGGGCAGGCAGCGGCGGAACTGTTTGAAGTCGCTCGTGTTTTCCAGGTCATCCGGGAACGTCGAGTACCAGCGCCACCACTGGCCGCTGATGACCTGGCCCCGCCAGTGCGCCGCCGCCGTGTCGGCGTCCAGCTGGCATCCGGGCAGGCTGCACCCGGCCTGGTGGAAATCGTAGGCCGGCGGTGTCGCGAAGCTCGGCGAGGTCGGATCGTAGAGCACGAGCGCGTTCCCGTTGCGCGGCGCGAATTCGCCGTAGAGCGTGTGCGCGTAGAAATCGGCGATCGCGTGCGTCGCGAGGGCGAAGTCCTTCAGCGCGCCGGTGGCCAGCCGGTCGCTCACCCGCTGCCACGCTTCCGGCACGTACGCGAAATCAAAATGATCCCGCGGATCGTAGGCCAGGACGTTCACGTCCACCCAGAAGCTCGCGCGCTTGACGGCGGCGAGGTCGGCGGGCGCCATGCCCTGCAGGGCCTGGTCGTAGATGTCGCAGTGCACGCCGGCCGCGAACGTCGGGTCGAAGCGGGCCCAGAAGGTGCGGTCGCCGAGGTAGTCGGCCAGCGGGCGGCCGGCGCGGTCCTCGGGCCCGCGCACGCGCCAGAGGTGCCGGCTGTTGAAGACGAAATGGGGGGTGTATTCGACCGTCGCGGTGGCCGCCCGGGCCTGGCGCACGGCCGCGCGGAATCGCCGGCCCGCCTCCGCGAAGCGGGCGATCTCCGCCAGCGGCTCTAGGATCTCCCAGGCGCCGTCCTCATTCTGGTAGACCACCCACGCGTGGTCGAACCGCCGCGTCCGGCCGCGGTCCTCGATCTGCACCGACCCCAGCGCGACGCGGAGGCAGTAGTCGCTGATGCCGGCGGCCTGCAGCAGGGCGGCGAAAAGAAAGGCCAGGTCCTCGCAGTCGCCGCCGCCGCACGCCAGCGTCTCGTCGGGGAACTGCCAGGTGTCGAACCGCCGGGTCGACCGCCGGTACCGCAGGCGGCCGAGACGGCCCCGCACCTGATCCGCGCGGAAGTCAAAGCTGCCCGCCTGGCGGGAGAAAAAGCGGGCGCGGTCGGCGGCGTTCAGGCCCTCCAGCAGGCCGTGGAGTTCGCGGCGGACGACCGCGTTGCCCTCGATCGACAGGTATTCGCGGATGTCGATCGGATACCGCGTCCGTTTCGTGCCGGGCACGACACGGGACGCGGGGATGATCGGATCGGGGACGATTTCGTCGCCGGCCCAGTGCCATTTCTGGTACGGCCGGACTTGGGAAGTCTGCATGCACATGGGGCAATCCTCGCGGGTGAGTTCTTAAGGGTAAGGCATAACGCAGCCTTGGCGAGCGGTGGCAGCCCTTTGACAAGCTCAGGGCTGCCGGGTTCGAGCAAGATTGGTGGGCTGGTGCCCCATCCATGCTCACCACTCGCTACTCGATGCTCGCTACTCGGCGCGCAGCGCAATCATCGGATCCACCCGGGTCGCGCGGAGCGCGGGGACGATCGTGGCGGCGAATGACACGAGGGCCAGCAGCAGGGCGACGCCGAGATAGGTGAGCGGATCGCTGGCACTCATGTCGAACAGCAGCGCGCTCTGGGCGATGGCGCTGCGGGCCACGATGGCGACGACCAGCGTGAGCCCGAGACCGAGGCCGGCGCCGAGCGCGTACTGGATGGCGCCCTGGCGCAAAACCATGCCGAGGATCCGCCGGTGGTGGGCCCCCAACGCGAGCCGGATGCCGAACTCCTGGGTGCGCTGGTTGACCGAGAAGCTCGTGACGCCGTAGAGGCCGACCGACGCCAGCAGGACGGCGAGGCCGCCGAAGATCGAGAACATCAGGGCGATGATCCGGTTCTGCGCGATGAACGTGTCGATGTTCTCCTGCGCGCTGCCGATGAAGTAGAGCGGCAGGTTGGGGTCGACCTTGTTGACCTCGCGCTGGAGCTGGACGGCGAGGGCGTGGACGCGGGCCGCGCCGCCGCGCGGGCGCACGACGACCGTGGCGAACTGCTGCGGGAACGGCGTGCTCTGGACCGGACCGAAGATCGTGGAGAAATACGGCACGTAGAACCCGGTGGCATCGACGTTCGGGTTGTTGAACGGCCCGAGCATGCGGGTGGTCTGGACCACGCCGACAATGGTGCGCCACGGGCCGAACAGCTTGCCGTTGTTGCCCACGGTGCGGAAGCGCCGGCCCAGCGCGCTCTCACGGCCGAAATACTTCTGCGCGAACGCCGCGTTGACGATCGCCACCGGCAGGCGCAGGTCGGCGTCGTCGAGATTGAAGTCGCGCCCCTCGAGGAGCTTCACGCCGAGGGTGTCGAAATACCCCTCGCTCACCTGTTCGAAGTTCGCCAGCGGCCGGTCGGAATCGTCGGCCTTGTAGCTCCGGCCCTCGATCTCGATCTTGCCGGCGCCGGAGAAGCTCATCCGGAACCGGTTGGTGAGGGCGGCGGCCTCGAGGTCGCTGTCGGTCCGGAGCTCCCGGAGCAGCCGGTCGAAGAACTGCTTGCGCAGATCGGGCGTGGGATAGGCGCTTTCCATCAGCGCCATGCGCGCGACGAGCACCGCGCGCGTGTCGTAGCCGTAGTCGATCCGCTGCTGATGGAGGATGGCCTGCACCATGAGCAGGGCGGCGACGAGCAGCAGGCTGCTGACGAGCAGCTGGAAGACGACCAGCCCGCGGGTGAGCAGGTTGACGGTGCGACTGGTGTTGCCGCGGCCGGACTCCTTGAGCGCCTCGACCGCGCTGGCGCGCGAGGAGAGCCACGCGGGCACAAAGCCCGACGCGATGGCGGCCACGACCGTGGCGGCGACGACGAACGCGAGGACGCGGCGGTCGACGTCGAACACGATGTAGGTCGGGATCGGGTTGGCCTGGTTGTGGGTGGCGGCCTGCAGATACCCGGTGGCGTAGACCGCGATCCCGATGCCGACCGCGGCGCCGAGGGCCGCGAGGAGCAGGCTTTCGGTCAACATCTGGCGGACGAGGCGGATGCGGGTGGCGCCGAGCGAGGAGCGGATGGCGAGCTCCTTGGCCCGGAGCGTCGCGCGGGCAAACTGCATGTTCATCACGTTGACGCAGGCGATGAGCAGGAGGCCGCCGCAAAGCGCGAGCATGGTCCAGAGCAGGGCCGAGAGGGCGGGCCCGGTGAAGGACTTGATCAGCGGCTGGACGAGGGCGGTGTCGAAGTTCTTGTTCGTGTCGGGATACGCCGTCGCGAATCGCCGCGCGATCGCGGTGAATTCCGCCTGCGCCTGGTCGAGGGCGACACCCCGGCGGAGCAGGCCCATGACGGCGATGGTGGGCGCGTTCTGGGCCTGAACGTTGCGCGGCTGGGGCGGGTACTCGCTATAGAGCGGCAGCCAGGCCTGCTCGTTGAGCGGAAACTCGAAGCCCGCCGGCATGACTCCGATCACCGTGGCCGGGGCGCCGTTGACGCGGACGGCCTTGCCGACGACCTGGGGCGAGGCGGCGAAGCTGTTCTGCCAGAGGGCATGGCTGATGAGGGCGACTTTCTCCGCGCCGGGCTTGTTGTCGTCGGCGGTGAAGTCCCGGCCGAGGACCGGGCCGACGCCGAGGATGCGGAAGAAGTCGGGCGTGACGTAGGCGCCGGTGAAGCGCAGCGGATTGCCGTCGATCGTCATGTTGACCGTCGACCCGTTGATGTAGCCGGCGAGCAGCTCGAACGATTTCTGCTCCTGCCGCATCTCCTCGTAGTCGAGCATGAAGATCTGGCTGCCGAACCCATTCGCGTTGGCGACGCGCTGCGTGGTGTCGGTCACGTTGATGATCTGGATGCCGGCCAGCCGGTCGGCGTTCGGGAACGAGAAGCCGCGCAGCATGACCGCGTTGACGACGCTGTACATCGTGGCGACCCCGCCGATGCCGAGGGCGAGGACGAGGACGGCGAGGAGGCAGAAGGATTTCTCCTTCAGGAGGACACGGCCGCCGATGCGCAGATCTTGGAAGAAGGTTTCGAGGAGCATGGGACGTTGGGGGCTTCAGGCGGTAAGCGGTAAGCGAAAAGCAGGAGATGAGAGGACGGGGCTCGGGCTGGCGGATACCGGGACCCGGGGTGGCGGGAAAAAATGTCCGGGCGCAGCCCGGGAAAGGTGTGTGGTTCGGTTCGAAATGCGAATTGGGGGCCGGAAGCTCATAGCTTTGAGCTCATGGCTTGCCGCTTATTCGGAGCGGAGGGCAGTGAGGGGATCCACACGGGTTGCCTTTCTTGCCGGCAGGAGGCAGGCGCCCAGCCCCACACTGAGGAGCAGGACGACGGTCGCGCCCAGCACGAGCAGATCTCCGCCCGGCAGGCCCGGCATGAGCCGGCTCAGCAGGCGGACCAGGGCCGCGGCGCCGAAACAGCCGAAGAGCGAGCCGACCGCGGTCAGCGCGAGGCTCCGGCCGAGGACGAGCCACAGCACGTCCCGCGTCTGGGCGCCGAGCGCGAGGCGGATCCCGAATTCCTGGGTTCGCTGCGCCACGAGGGTGGAGATCACGCCGTAGAGCCCGATCGCCGCCAGCAGCAGGCCGAGCAGGGCGAAGCCCGCGAGGAGCTGGTTCACGACGCGGACGTTGTGCTCGGCCTGGTCGACGGCCTGGACCACGGTGTGGAGATCGGCGATCGGCAGGTCGGGATCGAGCTCGGCGACGGCCCGGCGCAGCGGCTCGGCGAGCGTCTCCGGATTCCGGGCGCGCAGCGCAATGGTCAGGTAGCCCCACGGCTGCTGCACCAGCGGCCGGTAGACCTGGTAGCGCGTGTCGGGCAGGCCGAGGTTGGCCACGAAGCCGACATCGCGGACCACGCCGATGACCTCGAACCACTCGCGCTTCTTCGGATCGGGGTCGCCGAACCGCTTGCCGATCGGGTCCTGCCCCGGCCAGTAGTGGCGGGCCATCGTTTCGTCGATGATCGCGAGGCGGGGTCCGTCGGCGCGGAGGTGCTCCGGAAAAAGGTGGCCGGCCACCAGCTGCAGGCCGATCGTATCGAAGAAGTCCGGCGTGACGTAGACGAAGTCCGCGAGGGGCTCCTGGCCCTTGGGCGGCTCGGCGCGGCCCTCAACCGCGAAGGTGCTCGAGCTGTTGTAGGCGAAAATCGGCACCGACGAGGAAAGAGACGCGTGCTCGACGCCCGGGAGCTGGGTGAGGCGCTGGACGAGCCGGTCGTAGAACGAGCGCCGCACCTCCTCGCTCAGATAGCGGTCCGTGGGCAGCGTGTCCGGCAGCGTGACCGTGCCGGTGATCAGGCCGGCGGGGCGCCAGCCGGGATCGCGCGCGGCCAGTCGTTGCAGGCCGCGCAGGAAGAAACCGGCGCCGGCGAGGAGGACGAGCGCGAAGGCGAACTCGGCGATGATGAGGGCCTGCCGGATCCGCGGCCGCGAGCGATCGCCGGTGGAGCCGCGGGCCTGGGCCTTCAGGCCGGTGTTCACGTCCGCCCGGGCGGCGACCCACGCCGGTACCGCGCCGGAGAGCAGGCCGGCGGCGAACGAGGCGAGCAGGGCGAACCCGAGGACGGTCCAGGCGAGCGGGATCGCGACGTCGCCGCCCCACGCGCCGCCAATGGCGAGGCGCCGGGACAACAGGTCGTCGAGCCAGAGCGCGAATACGAGGCCGAGGCCGCCGCCGGCAGTGGCGAGGGCGAGGCTCTCGACGAGGAGCTGGCGCATGACGCGCCCGCGCGAGGCCCCGAGGGCGACCCGGACCGCGATCTCGCGCGCCCGGCCCACGCTGCGCGCGAGCTGGAGATTGGCGAGGTTCACGCAGGCGATGAGGAGGACGAAGCCCGAAAGCCCGAGGGTCAGCCAGGTGATGTTGCGGCTGGTCGCGTCGACGGCCGTCTCGTGCAGGGGCACCAGGCTCACCCCCGTGCCGGCATTGGTGTCGGGATACTGCCGGGCCAGGCGCGCCGCGATGGTGTCGATTTCCGACCGGGCCTGGGCCAAGGTAACGCCGGCCTTCAGTCGGGCGATGGCGCCGAGCCAATGGGTATCGCGCAGGCGCTGCCAGTCCGCCGCGTACACCAGCGGGCGGATGGCCTGCAGCCGGCCCCAGAACAGCGGGTAGGCGAAGCTCGCCGGCATGACGCCGATCACCGTCTGGTTGGTGCCGTCGATCCGGACGGTGCGGCCGATGATGCCCGGATCGGCGCCGAACCGGTTGCGCCAGAGCGCGTCGGTGAGCACGACGACCTGGTCGCGTCCCGGTAGCTGTTCCTCGGCGGTGAACGCCCGGCCAAGGGCGGGCTGGACGCCGAGCGTCTTGAACAGGTCGGCCGAGGCCACGACGCCGAGGAGGCGCTCGGGCGGCTGGCCGGGCTGCGAGAGGCTGAAGCTCCACCACTGGAAGGCCGCCAGCGCGTCGAATACGTGGGCCTGGGCACGCAGATCATCCAAGTCGGGCGCCGAGTGCGGCCACGTCTTCGACTGCGGCGACGTGCGATAGACCCGCACGAGCCGGTCGGGCTCCGGGTAGGGCGCCGGCTGCAGCAGGAACGCGCGGACGACGCTGAACATCGCGGTGTTGACGCCGATGCCGAGGGCGAGTGTCAGCAGGGCGATGCCGGCGTAGCCCGGCGTTTTCGCGAG
>JBAIXJ010000415.1:0-1904 GCA_037916645.1 Opitutales bacterium
GAACCTGATGGCTGCCGCCGCCGTTCTGGGCATCCTCCCGGCGGTCGTCGCCTTCCTGGTCTTCCAGCGGCAGTTCATCAAGGGAATCGTCGCAGGGGCTGTCAAGGGATGAGCCGGAAAGCGCGCGGCCCGAGCGCCCGGCTGGTCGACCTGTATCCGGAAAAGGCGCAGTTCGATCCGGCGGAGCCGATCGGGATCATCGCCGAGGTGGAGGGCCCGGGCGCCGAGGTGCAGATCACGGTGACGGAGCTGCTCGATGTGACTGACCGCCTCTCTGCCCGCGCGGGCCAGTCAGGCCCTGTCCGTCTCCTGCTGCCGCCGCGCGGCGCGGCCTTTCGCGGCTACGGCGTGGAAGCGGTGCTGGTCATCGGCGGAAAGCAGGTGGATCGACGCTGGACCGCCTTCGACACGGCGGACGCCGGGCGTCGATCCCTGCGGTATGGATTCCTTGCCGACTTCGACCCGGGAGGCGCGGGTGACACCTCCGACGTTGCGTTCCTGAACAAGCTCCACCTCAACGCTGCCCAGTTCTACGACTGGATGTACCGGCACGACACGCTTCTGCCACCCACCGATGAGTTCACGGACCCCATGGACAGGCCGAAATCCCTCCGCGCCGTGCGCGGAAAGCTGGCGGCCTGCCGCGCGCACGGGATCCTGGCCATCGCGTACGGCGCAGTCTACGCGGCAACCCTGGGCTTCGCGGAGCAGCACCCGCAGTGGCGGCTTCTGCACGGTGACGGCTCGTTCATGACGTTCATCGACCGATTCGGGATCATGAGCATCGCCCCCGACTCGCCGTGGTCAGAGCACATCGCGGGCCAGTTCCGGCAGGCCGTCGAGAAGCTGGGCTTCGACGGGATTCACCTGGACACCTACGGTCATCCGAAGACCGCCGTATCCCGGGTCAGCGGGAAGGATCGGCTGGAGCGGCTGGATCTGCTGCTGCCGGCGCTCATCCGGCGCGTGCGAACAGAGCTGGCGCCGGTCCGACCGGATGCCTGCCTCATCTTCAACAACGTGTCTCACTGGCCCACGGAGACCACGGCGCCTGCGCCCGTGGACGCGGTATACGTCGAGGTCTGGCCGCCGTTCGACCGGTATTCGCACATCGGTCAGATCGTCCGGGAGGCGCGGCGCTTCGGCGGAGGCAAGCCGGTCATCATCGCGGCGTACCTGGCGCCGTTCGCGCGCGGCCGCGCCGGGAAGCGGCGGCCCGACGCCTCCGCACTGCAGGCTTTCCGGCTCCTGTGGGCCGTCATCAGCGCGCACGGCGCCTCTCACCTGGTCCTGGGCGGCCGCGCCGGCATCCTCACGCGCGCCTACTACCCCGACTACTCCAGGCTGGCTGCCGGCGATCTCGAGGCCGTGCGGGCGTACGCGGACTTCGTCGCGCACTACGCGCCTCTGCTCTTCGATCCCGAGCTGCGGGTCGTCACGATGACGCACGCGGGCGGGGACAGCCGCGAGTACCGGTTCTCGGGATGTGCCGCCGGCCTGGACGGGGAGCCGGGCCGGGTATGGTGCGTCATCCGCGAGAGTGACTCGTGGAAGACGGTTCACTTCATCAACCTGTCGGGCCTGACCGACGACAGGTGGAATCGCGGGCAGCCCGAGCCCCGGCCGGCGCGTGACCTGGATGTCTCTCTGGAGGTCTTTCAGGAAGCGGCGTCAGTCCTCGTTGCCTCGCCGGACGCGGATGGCGGAACACCTCGAGCGTTGCCGTTCACGGTGGAGCGGGGCGGCCCCGGCCTTCGCCTCCGGGTCCGGGTGCCCGAGGTCCGCACGTGGAGCATGCTGGCGGTGAGGCTCGGGAAGGCTCCCGGCGCGGGCTGACCTGCTCAGGCGAAGTGGCAGGCCACCTGGTGGCCCGGCCGCAGCTCCCGCAGCTCGGGCACGACCTC
>JBAIXJ010000416.1:0-4219 GCA_037916645.1 Opitutales bacterium
AGTTGCAGCCCGTCGAATGGCTCCTCGACGTCCTCTTCAACCCCGCCGTGGCGGACGACTACCGGCATTTCTCCCTCACGAATCCCGACCTCCTGGCGCTCTTCGGCAAGGAGCCGGGATCGACGCAGTACTTCTCGTTCAACGACCTCCGCGGCGGGCTGGCCGAACTCGAGCGCCAGCAGCGCATGGCCGAGCCGGTGGACGACGCGGCGCGCTCGCCGTTCCAGCGGGCGGTGGTCGATCTCTACCAGCGCCTCGTGCTCTACCAGCGCCTCAAGGCCAGCGTGAATCTCGAGGACAGCCCCGACTTTCTCGCCGAGCTGATCGCGCTCGAAAAATCGCTGCCGACCCTGTCCGCGGCCTTCCGCGCGAAGGAGGCCGGCCAGACCTACAACGAGCAGGACTACAAAACGCTCACCGGCCTGGTCTCACGCTTCCAATACCTGAGCGACTCGGGATACCTGCTCGCCATCCCGCCGGACGCCGCGGCCCCGGCGACCGCCTGGTCGAAGATGGGCGCCGTCCTGCTCGACACCTTTCGCCGCGGCGCCGTCAATCCCGACGCCATGGCCTACGCGGCCCTCGGCCACGCCTGGCGGCTGAAGCAGCCGCGCGACTTCAACGAAGTGGTCCGCCTCTACACCGAACAACTGGCCAAACGCTTCCAGCCCCAGCTGGAGAAATGCCGCATCGAGGCCGTCTTCAACCAGGCGCAGCCGTTCTACAACGGCATGATCCTCTACGTGCTGGCGCTGCTGCTCGCCCTGGTCTCGTGGCTGAAGTGGCCGGACGTCCTTCAGCGCTCCGCCTTCTGGATCACGGCGCTCGCGTTCGCGGCCAGCACGGCCGGCATCGCCACGCGCATGTGGCTCGAGGGCCGGCCGCCGGTGACGAACCTCTATTCGTCCGCCCTCTTCGTCGGCTGGGTGGCGGTGGCGCTGTGCCTCATCCTCGAGCGGATCTACCGCAACGCGATCGGCGCGGTGGCCGGCAGCCTGATCGGCTTCGCCACGCTGCTCATCGCCCACCATCTCTCGCTCAGCGGCGACACCATGGAGATGATGCGGGCCGTGCTCGACTCGAACTACTGGCTGGCGACCCACGTCGTCACCGTGACCATGGGCTACGGCTCCACCTACCTCGCCGGCTTCCTGGCGATCATCTACATCGTGCGTGGCGTGTTCACCCGCTCGCTGGACCAGGCGACCGCGGATTCGCTCACGCGCATGGTCTACGGCATCGTGTGCTTCGCCACGCTGTTCAGTTTTGTCGGCACGGTGCTCGGCGGCATCTGGGCCGACCAGTCGTGGGGCCGCTTCTGGGGCTGGGATCCCAAGGAGAACGGCGCGCTCATCATCGTGCTCTGGAACGCGATCATCCTGCACTGCCGCTGGGCCGGCATGGTCCGCCAGCGCGGGCTGATGATGCTCGCAGTCTTCGGCAACGTCGTGACGAGCTGGAGCTATTTCGGCACCAACCTCCTCGGCGTGGGGCTGCACTCCTACGGCTTCACCCAGGGCACGTTCAACTGGCTGGTTGGGTTCGCAGCAAGCCAGGTGCTGATCATCGCCCTGGCCGCGATCCCGCTCGAGCGGTGGCGCAGCTTCCAGTCCGCCGCTGTCAACGGCGGGTCGCGCCCGGGGCGCCAGCCCAGCGCCGTGACGCCGTAAGTGCCGGGTAACCGCCGACGGCAGCAGGCTGAATCCGAGATCGACGTCCTGCTCAGCCTCGTCACCCACCTTCGACCCTTCGACAAACTCAAGGCTTCGGCGGGCGGGCCTCGGCGGCTACGATTGCGGAACGAGCGCCTCAGTTGCTACGAACTGCGGCCGCCCCTGAGCATCTCCTCGGCGTGGGCCAGCGCGCTCTTCGCGTTGCGGTCGCCCAGCATGCGGGCCAGCTCGCTCACGCGCGCCTTCCGGTTCCCCTGCAGCCCCTCGATCGCGACCGCCGTGCGGTCCCGGGTCTGCTGCTTGGTCACGACGAGGTGGTTCGCGGCGTGCGCGGCGACCTGCGGCAGGTGGGTCACGCACAATACCTGGTGGGTCCCCGCGATGCCGGCCATCTTCTCGCCCACCACGCCGCCGATCTCGCCGCCGATGTTGGCGTCGACCTCGTCGAACACGAGCACCGGGATGTCATCGAGGTCGGCCAGGATCGTCTTGAGTGCGAGCATCACGCGGGCGAGTTCGCCGCTCGAGGCGATGCGGTTCAGCGGCAGCGGGGGCTCCCCCGGGTTGGGCGCGAAGAGGAATTCGCACGCGCAATCGCCGGTCGGCCCGAGCGCCGGCAGCGTCGCCAGCCGCACCTGAAAGCCGGCCTTCGGGAAGCCCAGCGGCGTAATCGCCTTGGTGCCAGCCCGGGTCAGGTCGCGGGCGGCCTTTTCCCGGACGAGCCGCAGCGCTTCGGCCGCACGGCGCGCGGCCGCCTCCGCCGCCGCGATCTGGCGGTCCATCCGCTCCAGGGCCCCGGCGAGGTCGCCCTGCCGCTCCAGCCGGCGGCGCAGTTCGTCGCGGGCCGTCCGCACCGCCGGCACGTCGCCGCCGTGATGACGTTTCACGTCGAGCCAGGCCTCCATCCGGCTCTGCAGCTGCGCCGCCTGCGCGGGATCCAGCGCGAGGTCCTGGCTGAAGCGCTCGAGGTCGGCGCCCACGTCCGCGAGTTCGACCGCCACCGCGGCGAGGCGGTCGGCGAGCGCCTTGCTCGCGAGGTCCAGCGCCTCCAGCTGCCGCGCCTCGCGCACGAGCTGGGCGAGCCGGCCGAGCAGGCCCTCCTCGCCCGTGAGGCCGGCCGCGAGGCCCTCCGCCAGACCGGTCAATTCCTGCGCCTTGCTCAGGCGCTGAAAGTCCCGCTCCAAGGCGCCGATCGCCTCCTCCGTCAGCTCGAGCCGGTCCATCTTCTCCAGCTGGCTTTCCAGAAACTGTCGCTGGTCGGGCGAAAGCCGGCCTTCGTGCGCGAGCTCCTCGCGCTCCGTTTGCAGCCGGCGCCAGGCGTCGTACTGCCCCCGGTAGGCGGACCGCGCCGCGCCGGCCCGCCCGAACAGATCGAGCAGTTCGAGCTGCGCCGATTCCTTGAGGAGGCGCCGCGGTTCGCTCGGCCCGTGGAAGTCGATCCACTGCTCCCCCAGCGCCTGGAGCGCCGCCAGCGTGGCGAGGCCGCCGTTGACGGTGATCTTCGGCGCCTTGTCGCGCGGCACGCTGCGCTTGAGAATCAGGAGGCCCTCCTCGCACGGCGGCAGGTCGAGCGACGCCAGCAGCGCATCGGTTTTGCGCGGGTCCGCGAAGAACAGGGCCGCCTCGACCTCGCACGCCGCCGCCCCCTGGCGGATGATGGTTTTTTCGACCCGCGATCCGGCCAGCAGGCCCAGCGCCCCGAGCAGGATGCTCTTGCCCGCCCCGGTCTCGCCCGTCACCGCCGTGAAGCCCGGTTCGAACTCGAGATCGATCTGCTCAAGCAAGGCGAGGTTGCGAATGCGGAGCGATTGCAGCATGGGCGGGGGCAGACCCACGAATGCACGGGAGGCGGCGCAAACACAAGAGGCCAGTGGCGGAAAGCAGTAGCGAGCATCGAGTAGCGAGTAGCGAGCATGCGAAATGGCCCGTCTCGACGGGCGCCGATCCGGCCCCAACCCCCCGCCTCGCCACGCGCTCCTCACTGCTCGCTACTCGATGCCCGCTACGGTCTGAAATGATCTTGCCACTCGTCGCCCGGTTGGGGCATATCAGCCCTCTTTCCCCGGGGACGTTTAGCTCAGTTGGTTAGAGCGCTTCCTTGACATGGAAGAGGTCACTGGTTCGAGTCCAGTAACGTCCACCAGTCTTCGCTCCCGCGTCTGCGGGACGATGACCGGGGTCTACACCAAAGATTGGGGAGGGGGTTGGTTGGGGGTTGAGGTTCATGGGTTAGCCGCACTGCGCGATGCCGCGCAAGGTACCCGGCGTTTTCCCCACCGGGGCCATGGCGGCGGACTGCTGCTCGTCGTGACGCCGAACCGCGTCGCCCGACCTGCCCGCTAAAACGGGCGGCGCCGAACCGTTTGACCGATCACGGGTCTATGCCGCCTGCTCAGCATGAGCACGCCCATGAGAACGGTCCACCTCGCCAGTCCAGCGGCGAGCGCGGCGGAAAGGAACGACAACCAATTGCGTCTGCGGCTCGGCGTGCTGCACGACGCCTGCGCCACCGCGGCGAATGATATCGACCGTTTCTTGTCGCGCCC
>JBAIXJ010000417.1:0-2412 GCA_037916645.1 Opitutales bacterium
CTCCAGGCGTTGACCGAGATCCGCGGGAACCAGCGGGTGACCTCGGACAATCCCGAGCATACCTACCAGGCGCTCGAGAAATACGGCCTCGACCTCGTGGCGCAGGCGCGGCGGGGCAAGATGGACCCCGTCATCGGGCGCGACGACGAGATCCGCCGGACCATTCGCATCCTGTCGCGCAAGACGAAAAACAACCCGGTCCTGATCGGCGAGCCGGGCGTCGGCAAGACGGCGATCGTGGAGGGCCTGGCCCAGCGCATCCTCCGCGGCGACGTGCCGGAGGGGCTGCGCGACAAGACGGTCTTCGCCCTCGACATGGGCGCCCTGCTGGCGGGGGCGAAATACCGCGGCGAGTTCGAGGAGCGCCTGAAGGCGGTGCTCCACGAGATCAAGCAGAGCGACGGCCGCATCCTGCTCTTCATCGACGAGCTGCACACGATCGTCGGGGCGGGCCGCGCGGAGGGCGCGATCGACGCCGGCAACATGCTCAAGCCCATGCTGGCCCGCGGCGAGTTGCACTGCATCGGCGCGACCACGCTGGACGAATACCGCAAGCACGTCGAAAAGGACGCGGCGCTCGAGCGTCGGTTCCAGCCCGTGCTCGTCGAGCAGCCGGGCGTCGAGGACGCCATTTCGATCCTGCGCGGCCTGCGCGAGCGCTTCGAGGTGCACCACGGGGTGCGCATCCAGGATTCGGCGCTGGTCAGCGCCGTGGTGCTCTCCAACCGCTACATCTCCGACCGTTTTCTCCCCGACAAGGCCATCGACCTGGTGGACGAGGCGTGCGCCATGATCCGGACGGAGATGGATTCGATGCCCACCGAGCTCGACGAGCTCACCCGCCGCCAGCGCCAGCTCGAGATCGAGGAGGCTGCGCTGAAGAAGGAGAAGGACGAGGCCAGCCGGCAGCGCCTTGAGGCGCTCCGCCAGGAGCTCGCCAACCTGCGCGAACAGACCGGCGCCTTGCGGGCCCGGTGGGAATCCGAGAAGAAGGCGGTCGAGAAGGTGCGGAAGGTGCGCGAGGAGATCGAGCAGGTGAAGCTGGAGATGGAGCGGGCGGAGCGGGCCTACGATTTGAACAAGGTGGCCGAGCTCCGCCACGGCCGCCTGCCGCAGCTGGAGCGGGAGCTTGCGGCGCTGGAGAAGAGCGGCCGCCAGCGTTCCCTGGTGAAGGAGGAGGTGTCGCAGGAGGAGATCGCGGAGGTCGTGGCCAAGTGGACCGGCATCCCGGTGACGCGGCTCATGGAAGGGGAAAAGGAGAAGCTGCTGCGCCTGGAGGACGTCCTGCACCGGCGCGTGATCGGCCAGGACGAGGCGGTGCAGCTCGCGGCCGAGGCGATCCTGCGGGCGCGCTCGGGCATCAAGGACCCGCGCCGGCCGATCGGCAGCTTCCTGTTCCTCGGGCCGACGGGCGTCGGCAAGACCGAGCTGGCGAAGACGCTGGCCGAATCGCTCTTCGACTCCGAGTCCGCGCTGGTCCGCATCGACATGTCGGAATACATGGAGAAGCACGCGGTGTCGCGGCTGATCGGCGCGCCGCCGGGCTACGTCGGCTACGACGAGGGCGGGCAGCTCACCGAGGCCGTGCGCCGCAAGCCGTACGCGGTGGTGCTGTTCGACGAGGTCGAGAAGGCGCATCCGGACGTGTTCAACGTGCTGCTCCAGGTGCTCGACGACGGCCGCATCACGGACGCGCAGGGCCGCACGGTCGACTTCAAGAACACGATCGTGATCATGACCTCCAACCTCGGCAGCCGCTTCCTCCTCGACGGGGTGAGCGGCGACACCATCCCGGAGACGGTGCGGGAGAGCGTCATGGCCGAGGTGCGGCGCGCGTTCCGGCCCGAGTTTCTCAACCGCATCGACGAGACCATCCTGTTCAAGCCGCTGACGCTCGAGGAGATCACCCGCATTGTCGATCTGCTGCTCGCCGACCTGAACCGGCGCCTGGCCGACCGGCGGGTGACGGTGAAGCTGGACGCGAAGGCGAAGGCCTGGGCCGCCGAAAAGGGCTACGACCCGGTGTTCGGGGCGCGACCGCTGAAGCGGTTCCTGCAGCGGCAGATCGAGACCAAGCTCGCCCGCGCGCTCATCTCCGGCGACGTCGCCGAGGGCGCCGAGATGGCGTTCAAGGTCAAGGGCGACGAGCTGGTGATGTAGACGGGGTCGTCCACCTTCGCCAAGCCTTCGGCGGACCGGCCGACCCCGGCCGCAGGATCTGCACCGGCCGAAAACCGCGTTGTGCTTGCGGAGCGTTGGCCCGTAGGATTCGCGTCCGACCATGCCCGCCGAACCGATCCAGTACTGGCACCGCGCGAAGAAGGCGGTGGAGACCGAGAAGATCTACCAGGAGCGCTGGCTGCGCTTCGTGTACGAGAATCCCGCCGGGCGGCTGGCGCTGGCGCTGCTCGT
>JBAIXJ010000418.1:0-3193 GCA_037916645.1 Opitutales bacterium
GGAGCGCCGCGGCAATTTCGCATTTCATCCGCTCGCCCAGCGAAAGATTCCGCACCGGCTTGCGCAAGAGAGGCGCCAGCTCCAGCAACGCCACGAGCTCGTCCAGCGTCTGGCGGTACTGGGCCGCGTCCAGCCCGTAGATATGCCGCAGCAGCAGGAAGGATTCGCTGGCCGGCAGATCCCACCAGAGCTGGTTCTTCTGGCCGAGGACGAGCGCGAAGAGGCGGCGGTAGGCGTTCTCGCGCCGGGAGGGGTCGAAGCCCGCCACGCGGGCCGTGCCGCTGGTGGGGTAGATGAGGCCCGACAGCATCTTGAGCGTGGTGGTCTTGCCGGCGCCGTTGGGCCCGAGGAAGCCGACGAACTCGCCCTCGGCGATGGTGAAGCTGATGTCGTCCGCGGCGCGGATCTCCTCGAACTCGCGCCGGAAAAGGCCCTTCACGCCGCCCCAGAAGCCGGGCTGCTTCTTGTAGGTCCGGAAGACGCGCGTCAGGTGTTCCACCTCGATCATCGGCCCAAGAATCCCGAATCCGGCCGCCGGAAAGCCAGCCCAAAACGACCCGATGTCGGACGGCCGGGCTTTCTCGGGAAACCACCAATGCACACTAATCACCATCTAGGTCGCGAGAGATTCTGGATGAACGATTCCTTTCACCACGGATGGCACGGATGGGCACGGATCATTTTTCTGGAAGGAAGCCTGATGACTCGGCAGTCGGAACACCTTATCGGCGGAGATCCGCGTAATCCGCGGTGAAAGGAGGTCGGCGGGTCTGTTTTCACCACGGATGACACGGATAGGCACGGATCTTTTCTTTCGGAGGAAACCCAATGGTTTGACTGTTGGGACTCCCAATCGGCGGAGATCCGCGTGATCCGCGGTCAAGAAAAGAACGGTGGGTTTTTCTTCACCGCGGATGACGCGGATTTCCGCGGATCTTTTTGGGCGAAAGCCCAACGGTCAGAATGTCCGGATTGTCTATCCGTGAAGATCCGTGTGATCCGTGGTCAGAAGAGATCGGCGGGCACTTCTTCACCACGGATGACACGGATTTCCACGGATCCTTTTTTGGAGGAAGCCCTGTGGCCTGAATGTCCGGATTGCCTCTCCGTGAAGATCCGTGGTCAAAAGCGGTCGGATGCGCCTTTCGGAACCGCCCGGCCCGGCCCTGGACCAAGTCGCGGCCGGGATTGCCGGGAGGCCGCGGAAGGCGTTTAACACGGAGGTCATGAAAACGTGCGCATGGATTCTGGTCCTTTTCAGCGGCGCCCGCCTGGCCGCCAACCCCGACGTCAGCCTGATCCCGCCGGCTGGCGTGGCATCGCCTGGCGAGACCATGGTCGTAAAGCTGGCGCTGCTGAACCCCGGTCTGGGCGAGGAGCGCGTACAGATGCCCGCCGTTCTGGCCGGCCGGCTTGAGTCCGGCGAGGCGTCCTTGCCGGTCGAGCTTCGCGCGGACGATGCGACGGAAACATCCATCGCGCCCGGAGGATTCGTGGCGCGGGCCTATGCGTTGACCATCCCGGCGGCGGCGCATGGTCGTTCGATCCTGGAGCTCGAGTCGCCGTGGACGGTCCGCGCGGTTGTGGATGTGGCCAGCCCCGCGCGTGCCGCCGCCCCAGCCGTAACGCCGGCGGCGCTGCCGGCGTCTGCCGCCCCTGCGTCCGGCGGATCGATGCTGCAGCAGGTGCCCCGCACGTTCGCCGGGCATTTCGCCGCGCACTATCCGATCTACTTCCTCATGGGCCCGGACAAACCGGCGGCCAAGTTCCAGTTCAGCTTCAAGTACCTGATCGTGGGCGACCAGGCCACCTACGATCCCCCGCGCCCGCCGATGCATGCGCTCTACTTCGGCTACACCCAGCGCTCCGTGTGGGACATCACCGCGTCGTCGAGCCCGTTCTATGACACGAGCTACATGCCGGAGCTGATGTTCGAGGACCTAACGCCCTCCACGACCCGCGACGACCACGGTGGCCTGCATTGGCTCGGCTACCAGGCGTCGGTGCAGCACGAGTCGAACGGCCGCGCGGAGCCCCAGTCCCGCAGCACCAACCTGGTCTACGTGCGGCCGATGATCGGCTTCGGCCGCCCCTCGGGCTGGTGGGTGGTGTTCGAGCCCAAGATCTACTTCAACGTCGGCGGCCTGAGCGACAACCCGAACCTTCCCCTCTACCGCGGCTATGTGGAGTACTACCTCGCGGTCACGAAGAGCAACCGCCTCTCGCTCGCGCTCACGGGGCGCGTCGGCAACCATTGGGACAAGGGCAGCATCCAGGCGGATCTGACCTATCCCCTGAAGGCGCCGCTGGGCGGCTTCGCAACCTACCTGATCCTGCAGTACTTCAACGGCTACGGCGAAAGCATCCTCGATTACGACCAGAAGTCGTCGACCGCCCGCGTCGGCGTCTCGCTGGTGCGGTGAGCGGCCGGCGGCGCCGCACGACCGCCGCGGTGGACCGCCCGCTACGCGCCCAGCCGGGTGTAATCGAGCACGGTGTGGCTGATGCAGCCCTGGGCAAGGGCGGCGTGGTCGGTCAGCGGCTCGGGCGGCGACAGGTCCTCGCCGAACTTGAAGACGAAGCGGTGCGTGCCGTCGTCCTGCGCCGGGCTGAAGAGGCCGGGGATGACCATGCGGGCCGGCACCGTCCGGCGCACCGGCGCATCCGGTCGGCTGGGATACGGGAAGTTGATGTTGTGCACCACGAAACCGTGGGGTGGCGTCGCCGCGACCAGCTCCGGCAGCAGCCGGGCGGCGAGCGCGGCGGAGGTCTTCAGCGTCGCGCGCAGTTCGGCGTCGGGCTGGCCGCCGCGGTCCTTGAGGTGCTCGTAGATCTCGACGCCCAAGTCCTGGGATAGCGCGATCCCCGGCAGGCCGTGCAGCACGCCCTCGAAGGCCCCGGCGACCGTCCCGCTGGCCAGGATGAAACCGATCGAGGCGTTGAGGCCGATGTTCATGCCGCTGACGACGGCGTCGGGACGCCCCTTGACGAGATGCGCGAGGGCGATGTTCACGCAGTCGGCCGGGGTGCCGTCCACGACCCAGGTCGGGCAGCCGAAGCCGCGGTCGACCCGGCTCGAGCGCACCGGGCGGGTGCGCGACTTGGCCGAGCTGATCCAGCTCTGCTCCGTCTTCGGGGCGACCACGGCCAGCTCGTGGCCGCCGCCGCGCAGGCCGGCGACCAGTTCATGCAG
>JBAIXJ010000419.1:0-2783 GCA_037916645.1 Opitutales bacterium
ATCGCTCTTCCTTGCCGAACAATTTCCTGAGGGAGAACATGGGTGGCCACTGGTTAGCCGGAATTGCGCCCCGGGGGAAACAAAAATCGGCGGGCGGAGGACGATTTTGCGCGCCGGCGCCTCCCCCGGGCGGCGATGGGTCAGATCTTCCCCCGCAGCCGGGACCACCAGAGGCCGAGGCGCTCGTGGACGGCGGCCGTCGACCGCTCCAGCGCCTCCGGATTCCAGGAGAGATCGGCCCAGGCAAAACCCGGACGGGCGGTGTCGAGGTAGTCCGTCGGACAGGGGTGCGCGCGCAGGCCGAGCTTCTGACACAAACCCATGGCCCGCGGCATGTGCCAGGCCGAGGTGACAAGCGCGAAATCGCTGTCCCCGATCAGCGCCTTGACCCGCCTGGCCTCCTCCTCCGTGTCCCGGGCGTCCTCGAGGAGGGAGATCCGGCTCCGGTCCAGACCGAGGGATATCGCCGCATCGGCCATGACCCGGGCGTTGGTCGGTTCGCCCGGGATGAACGTGGGCCCGGAGAACAGGACATCGGCCCCGGGGAGCAGGCGGCTCAGGCGCAGGGCCTCCGTCAGGCGGGCGCGGCCGCCGGAGCTGAGTCGGTCCAAAGCGGGCAGCGTCTCGCGGAGACCGTTACCGCTGCCCAGAACGACGATGTGCCGGCACGCGGCCAGGGCGGGCAGAATCGGTCCGTTGAGCCCGAGCTCGGGCACGGCGGGATAGCGGGTCTCGAGCGGATCAACCAGCTTGCGGCTGATCCACGTGTTGCCGGCGGCGGCCAGGATCAGGAACGAAAGTGTCCCGAGCGCAAGTCCGGCGCGCCGCCGGCGGCGCGCGAGCGCCAGCCCCAGTCCGGCGGCCAGCAAAGCGAGGGGCAGCGGCATCAGGAACGCGGAGATGAGTTTCTTGAGCCAGAACATGACCCCATCGCGCCACAACGCCTGGCGCGGCGCAAAATCAAAGCGGCGCCTCCCGCCACCCGGAGCCCTCCGGCACCCTGGTCCTGTTCCGGCCGGGGCCGCTGGAATAGAAGCGGCCGCAGGGCGCCCGCCGGTCGCTGGAGTGTTGCCGTGTAACGATTAAAAGAACTCATCGGCCGCGAGTGGACAACCGGGGCCTTCTGGGTAGCGTCGTCCCCGTGCCAGGAAAACCTTCCTGGTTCCTTGAACCGTCCGGCTCCCTTGGGGGCAGGACCCAAACAACGGAGGACACCGCCATGCAAATGACGACAGTCCTCAGCTTGGCCGTGATCTTCTGGATCATCCTCGGCGCGCTGTACGTGGCCGCCCGGGATGGCCGAAGGAATCGGCTCAAGTTGGACTAAGAAAATCAAGCCCACCCCCTCGCAAGGGGGGTGGGTTTTTCGTTGGATGGATGCAGGACGCCGGATGATTCGGTCGGGGTCCGCGCAGCTCCCGATCATCCCGGAACGGCTCGGTACCGGGCATCGGGACAGTCAGGTGGCCTGCTCTGGCGGTCATCAGCTGGCGGAAATCCCAAAGAATCCGCTGGAGGCGCGGTCAGCGTCAGGGTCGGCGGGAACGATGATCCCGCCTCGAACCGGATCGGCCGAGGGGATACGAGGTGGTGCCGGCGGCCGGCGGGAATCAGCGGCGCCGACCCGCGCCGATTAGGCTTGATTGCCCGCGGCCCACCGCCGCCGGGTCAGTGTTTGGCGTCCGGGGGCGGCGGCTTGAAGCTCAGGGGCAACTCGACCCGGGTGGCGACCGGCCGGCCATTCTTCACCCGCGGCAGAAAACGCCACTCGCGGACCGCCGCGAGCGCGGCCTCGCCAAACTCGGGCTGCGACGCCTGCTTCAGCACCGGGTCCGTCACGGCACCGGTGGCGCTGATCTCGAAGACAATGGTGGCACTTCCCGCGGCATTGCTCCCCAACGCCGCGGCGGGATAGATCGGGGGCGGACACATGAACTGCTGGGGCGGCGCGTTGGTCACATTCGTGAGTTTCGCCTGCACCATCTGATCGAGTTCCTGGGCGACCCGGGTCGGCGGCATTTCCGAGTGCAGCACTTCAATCCCGCCGGCAAACAGGTGGAGGGTGGCTTTGCAGTCGGCCCAGTCGGCTTCAAACCGCACCACAAAATGCACCGGGGTGGTTGCGCCCGGCCGCAGTCGGCCGACCTCATACGCATACAGGCTATTGACCGGCGTCGTCGAACCCTTCACCTCGATGGTGAGAAACACGCTGTCCAGCACATACGCCGATTCGAAATCCGCATGGAACGCCAGCGCGCGATCCTGGGGCCGCCCGCTTGGATCGGTAATGTGATCCTGGGAGGTGATCGCGAGGTTCCGGACCGTGACGAAAGCGGGTGCGAAAGTTTTGCCCGGAGCGGTCGCGTAGGCAAATTCGCTCCCGGACCGGGCGGCCAGCTCCAGTTTTCCGTCGACGACGATCACCGGGGTGGCGGCCTGCATCGCGACCACCGGCGCATAACGTCCGCCCTGGTTGACCATGAGCACTTGCTGGGCGAACACGGGGCAACCGAGGGCGAGCGTCAGGAGCGCCAGGCGGCGCAGGATGTCAGCGAGCCGTATCATGGGCGGAGGGTGGTAGGAGATTGCCAACGAGTCGCACGATCGACGTCCGGGTGTGATGCGCGGCGGCTCGCACCGCGGGCGGCGGTCGATTCGTTGCGCGGGATCAAGGCGGGTGAATCTATCCATGATGCGGATGAATGCCAAGTCCGCGGCGATTTGGCGACCCGATACCGCCATCCCCGGATCGGTCAAAGGGTCCGGCCGACCCCGGGCGATCC
>JBAIXJ010000420.1:0-6136 GCA_037916645.1 Opitutales bacterium
GCCGCACGATCCTGCAACGCCAACCGAAGGTGCAGGTGCTGGTGTTGACCTCGTTTGCGAACGACAAGTTCGTCTACGAAGCGGTGACCTCCGGTGCGCACGGCTACATCATGAAGGAAGTCGCCCCAGCCGACCTCGTGCAGGCCATCCTCGACGTGGCCGAGGGCAAATCCATCCTCGACCCGGACCTGACGGCGGGCGTGATGCGGCTGCTGCGCAGTCCCAGCGGGCAGGCTTCCACGGAGGAGCTGGCGGCCCTCTCGCCACAGGAGCGGCGGGTGCTGGCCTTGGTCGCCGAGGGAAAGACCAACAAGGAGATCGGCGAGCAGCTCGACCTGAGCGACAACACCGTCAAGAACTACCTGCGCAGCGTCTACGAGAAACTGCAGGTGAGGCGGCGATCGCAAGCCGCGGCAGCCTACATCAAATCGTCCAATCCTCCGTCGGGCTGAGGAAATTCTGCCCTTCGGCAGGTGGCGTCAGCCGCGCCTAAACAAGTCCGGGGCATCGTCAGGTGCCGACGAATGCCGGACCTTCTGCGTGAGCAGGTTACACTGAGCGATAGGGCCTTTCGGGCCTATCGCATAGGGCAATAACTCGGCCCTATTGACCCTAGTCATTGCGGCTTGTATGGGCTAGATTCGCTGTGAATGTCTCGCTCCACCCATGGTCGACTTACGTTCGTCCCAGCCGGCCCGACCGCTGCGTTCAGTCTCCTGGAAGTGATGATGGCCGCCGGCGTGCTGGCTCTGGGCATCGCGTCGTCCCTCATCGTACTGCAACGCGGCCTTCAGGCGTTGGATACCGCCCGAAACCTCACCAACGCCACCCAGGTGATGCAGAGCGAGATGGAACGGCTGCGACTGCTGAATTGGGAGCAGGTCGAGCAGCTGGAACAGTCGCACGACGCCACGGTCGCGACCGACAATGGGGGCGGCGGGCCGGGCCTCACCTGCACGCGTGAGATCACCGACTACAAGACGGACATGAAGCAGATCGTCCTGACCGCCACCTGGCGGGGAGTCGACGGCCGATCTCATTCGGCGCGAATGGTCACGCGCTACGGGAAGAACGGACTGAATGATTATTTCTACACAGTCCATTGAGCGGGAGGCGAAATGTCGGGGCCCCTTCCGCCGGGGCTTCACCCTCGCCGAGGTGATCATGGCGGCCACGCTGTCCGTCCTCGTTCTGGCCGCCGTCATGTCGGCTTTTCTGATGATTGGCCGGACCGGGTACAACATGAGCGGCTACAGTGCCGTCGAGGCCGAAGTCAGGCGGAGTCTGGAGACGTTCGCGGTGGACGTCCGGCAGGCGAGCGACATCCACTGGAACTCCGATCAATCGATCACCCTCGTGCTGCCCACCGCAACGAACGCCACCCGTTTGGTGACCTATTGTTACGATTCGGACGCGTCGAGCGGCACCTTCCGCTGTTTCTGCCGTCAATCGGGGCCGGCCGATTCGATGGCGCCCAAACAGGCTCTGGTGCACGGTGTCGCGCCCGACTTTCTGTTCCGCCGCTACAAGCTGGATCAAGCGGGAGGCGGGGACAGCCCGGCGGCCAACGATCTCGAGACCAAGCAGATTCAGGTCAATCTCCGGGCGGTGCGGACCGGGGTCACGACCGTTGCGGCCACCCAGGCCGCGATCTCGGCCAAGTTCATCCTCCGCAACAAACGGGTCAGCAACTGATGCACCGAACCGTCCATTTCCGCAGGGACTCCCGCGGCACCGTGCTGATCGTGGCGATGCTGGTGCTCGCCTTCATCGCCTTTCTTCTGGGGAGCTACGTTAATCTCAACCTCACCACGTCGCGCCTGGCGAACCGCAGTTATTGCTCGAATGTCGCCTTCAATCTCGCCGAAGCCGGGGCGGAGGAGGCGCTTTGGTCATTCAATCAGACGGCGGCGGGTTCTTCCGCCGCGTGGGTCGACTGGCAGCAGAACGGGAGCACGGCGTGGCGGAAATTCAGCGATTTCGACCTCTCCCCCAACACGACGGGCTGGGTCAAGGTGTATGTCGACAACAACAACCCCGCCGCGGGCATCCAGCCCAAGATCGTGGCGCTCGGGTCGGCGAGCCCGTTCAATTCCGAACCGACAACGAAGATGATCGAGATCACGCTGCACCGGCGGTCCTTCTTCGCGGGCGGGCTGGTGGCCAAGGAACGAGTGGCGTTTCAGGGCGCCAACACCTCGGTCGACAGCTGGAACTCGGATCCGGACAACGATCCCACGACGCCGGCGGTTGCGTACAGCTACGGGATTCGGAGGGACGGCGGCGGAGTGGCGAGTTCCTCGGTCCAGGACAATGCGGCCATGGTCAACGAAGCGAACATCTGGGGCTATGTCGCGACCGGCGGCGCCCAACCTGAAATCGGCGGCGGATCTGTCCGCGGGGCGGACACTCCCGCGGATGTCAGGGTCGACCCGCGGCGAATCTCGACCGATTTCGTGGCCAATTTCCCGCCCGTGACCGCGCCCGAGGGCGGGGCGAGCATTCCGCTGATCGTCTCCACCACTTCGCTCGGCACCCCCGGCGCGAAGACGACGTGGCGCTGTCCGGGCATCGTGCTGGCCGGCAACGACACCCTCACCATTGCGGGCGACGTGACCCTTATTCTGACGGCCGGCCCGGGAAGCCGGGGCATCAGCGTGACCGGGCGGGCCAGCATAAACATCCCGGCCGGGGCCAGCCTGGCGCTGTATGTCGAGAGCGACGCCCTCATCGGCGGAAACGGCCTCGCCAACGGCAACGCCGCGCCGGTGAGCTGCCTGATCTGGGGCACCAACACCAGCGCGGGTGGGCAGGATTTGAGGATCGCCGGTAATGGTGCGCTCAAGGCGGCGATTTACGCGCCCAACGGCCGGGTCACCCTCAACGGCAATGGCGACATGATGGGATCCGTGGTGGCGGACATGATCACCCTCACGGGCAACGCCGCGTTTCACTACGACGAGTCCCTCGGCACTTACGGCACCACCACGCCCTTTGGCGTGGCGAAATGGCGGGAGCTCACCTCCCAGGCTTCCCGGCAGGCCTATCAATCGGTCTTCGTCGGCTGGTGACCGCATCGGGCCGTGCCAGCCAGCCGGGGCACGGCGTGAAACCAAGCCGCGAACGTTGAATTCTCCGGGCGCCCACCCATCGTGGCGCCCGGCCCCATGGGCCACGACCGCCGGCCTCCGGAAGGCGTCGCACTCGAGCGCGCAGGCGGGATGTGCGCTGCCCGGGCGCGTTCGGATCTGGTGCCGCCGGCCTAGCCGTGGGATTGAATCCGTTCCCGCCACCGACGACACGCTGCGAGCGCCAGTACCAAGCCGACCAACGCCGCACCGTAGAAGGCTGGCTCCGGCACTGGAGTGATCTGCCGGTCGAAGCTCTGCCAACGTGTATCGCCGGCCGCGTGCCCGCCAAACACTATGCGACCCAAGTTCGTGCCGCCGGGATCATTCAGGGAATAGAAGTAATCCACCGCGTCGATCCAGTTGGCGATTGTCAGGGTCACGCCCGAACCAACCGAGACGGAACCGAGAATGTTGAGGATCGAGCTGCCGCCCCCGCCGAAATCGAGGATGGAATCGGCAGTCACCGACAGAGAGCCAAAGGTGCTGCTGAAGCCTCCCAGATTCAGCGTCCCCCCATTCAGCACCAGGTTGCCGCCGGACAGATCCATCCCGGCGCCGAACGTCAGTGTTCCGCTCCCTGTCTTCGCGAAGGTTCCCGTGTCGCCGGCCCCGAAAGAACCTGAGAACGTGGTGGACCCATTGTTCGCGCCCACCATCAGTGTCCCGCCGCCCAAGGCGATGGCACCGCTTCCCGCCAGCGAACCGACCGTGTCTGAATGGGCGTTCAGGTCCACGGTCGCCCCGCTCGCGATGGTGACGGCCGTGCTATTGGACAGAACATTGTCGGCACCCAGCTGGAGCGTCCCGGCGTTGACCGTCGTGCTGCCGGTGTAGGTGTTCGCCCCCGAAAGCGTGAGGACGCCCGCGCCGCTTTTCGCCAGGTTGCTCCGGGATGACGATGCATTGGAGATCACGCCGGTGATGGCCGTGTCGCCGCTCCCGCCGACGGTCAGGGTGCGGTTGGTGGTGGTGTTCGACAGGTTGACATCATGAAGCGTCACCACCCCGGACGCATTGTTGGTGATGGTCCGGTTGCCGCCCGAGTTGGTCAGCGTTCCGTTTATGGAAACGTCGGCCGAACCCGCCAGCGCCAGGGTGTTGGACAACCTGACATCGTTGAAAACCAAAGCCCCGGCCGCGGCATTCCAGGTCTGGCTGGCCGACACGTTCACCGCGACGTTGAACGTCTGGATGTCGGCATCGTTATTCACGATTCCCGCGCCGTTGATCGTAAGGATCGCCGTGCCGGAGCCAAAGGTGAAGCCATTGACGCCGCTGGCGCTCAGGAACGTGATGCTCCCGGCCGTTCGGTTGGTGTTGGCCAGCGTAATCGAATACTGGTCGTTGGCGCTGGCGCCGTTGAAGGTGAGGTTCGCGCCGAAGCCGGGAACGGAGTTTGGACTCCAGTTCCTCGCCGTTGACCACGCCCCTGTCCCAGCGCCGCCATCCCATGTCTGGCCGCTACAATGCAGAGTCGCAAGACACAATAGGCCCATTTGGGCCCACTTGGTCAGTGCATGCATGACTCCAACCGCCACGCATTCGGGAAAGTGAAGGCCCCTCCCATTCTTGGCACTTAATCGAGGATTCCAAAGCGAACGCCCAACATATCCAAGTGTCGCAGTCACGGGCTTTGCTGGCAGATCTAGCTTCACTTGATCGTACAAGTCATTGGGAATCAATTCAACTATTAATGCATAATAATTGCCATAGCCAAATATGGCGAACCTCAGGCCAATGCAATCATCCTCGAGAACAGGCACTAGGATCTTTCTGGCTGCGTTGATACCCTCAGTCACGATAGGGCCTAACGACCCTATCAATATAGGGTCTTTTTACACGGCCATTGGGCTCTTTATGGTCCACTTGGAATAGACTAAAACAAACGCACATCCGAGCCCGTTATGCACTCCAGCTTCACAGGGCATCGAGCTGATGCCGCCTCAAATCTTCCGCGGCGAACGGCCACCTATGGTTGGCGGTTGTCCGCCTTAACGCTTGTCGAAGTCATGGTGGCCTTGGGGCTGCTGGCCACCGTCATGCTGGGATTTATCGGCAGCTTCGTCATGTCCCGGAAGGTGACCGAGGGCAGCGTGATGCACGCGGCGGTGACCAGTCTGGTCTACGGCCTCGTCGAGCAGATGAAGGGACTCGACTACAAGGACCTGCTGCCGAGCACGGCCGTGGACGAGAACGCTCCGCCCGGCTGGGCCCCCCCATACATCCGCGTCCGCATCAACCAGGATCAGGTCTTCTGGCTCAAGACCGTCTACACCCCCTGCGCGGAGGGAGCGGAGCCGGATCCGCAGGCGCCGACGACCACGCCCGACCCATCCGTGACCGCCGCCAACATCGGGGCGCTCGACAACCTTATCGGCCCTCTTCCGCTTTCGACCCTGCCCGGCACCCGATCGCAGCCACTCAACATCAATCTCTGGGTGTGGGTGGATGAAATGCCGGACCGGACCCGCGACGTGAACGATGTCAAGCGAATCACCATCGTCTACACCTATTCGTTCAATGACGGCAACGGCGTCCGCACGGTCCGCGATCGCGAGGTCTTCATTCGAACCCGCTTCGACCAATGAGCACCCTCCCCCTCCCCGCTGCAGCGCGCCGTCCCTCGGGCATGACCTTGGTCGAGGTGATGGTGGCGATGACGATCGCGGTTCTGACGATCGGCCTGGCCCTGAGCACGTTCCTGTTCGGGCTGCGCACCATGTACAAGGACACCCAGCGGCTGGCCACCAACGCGAACCTCCGCAGTTTCACCACCCAGGTGGCCAAGGAGACGCTGGACGCGACCGAATTCTACGTGTTCCCGAACTACCAGTCGCTCGACGGCAGCGTGGACCTGGCCGCCGATCCGTCGCCCCTGCAGACCGACGCCTACGGCACCTTTTTGGCCTACGGTGACTGCCTGGTGCTGGTCACGCGGGTGACGACCGCCTCGAGCTCCAACGTACGGCAGATTCGCATCTATTACCGCACCACGGCAGACCCGA
>JBAIXJ010000421.1:0-5088 GCA_037916645.1 Opitutales bacterium
GTGACGCCTTTGGCGCCCTGGAGGCTCTTGTGCTGGGACATGAGGGAGATCGTTTGCTCGGTTGCGGTTTGGGAAAAGGCGCGGGTTTACAGACGCCCCGTGCCCATGACAAGTACTTTTCCGAGACCCGCTCGGCCCGCACTGCGACCCATTCCGCCGTCTCGTACGGGTGCCGCGCCCGCACCCATTCCTCCAGCGCCGCCGCCTGCCCCGGAAGGTATTTGAAGAGGAGCCGGTACTCGGAAGCCGATTCGATCCTTCCTTTCCATCGGTAGTGCGACCTGATCGGCCCGTCCACCTGCACGCAGGCGGCGAGCCCGGCCCCGATCGCACCGCGCGCGAGGCGGGCGGCGTCGTCGGGCGTGGCGACCGTGGTCCAGGCGATCAGCATGGCGGGATTCCGAAGGCCGGAGGCTGGGTGCCGGCCACCGGACAGGGGAATTGCCACGATGGGGGTTAAGGCATTGGATGACAATCGTCAGATTCTCCCGCCCTGCTTCCGGGCGCTGCGTCCGGAGATGGCAACACCCGGTCTCCGGTCGCCGCCATCCGGCAGGTGGAATACCCTTGACCCGGGGGCGGGGGCCCGTAGCCATTGCCGTTCCCACTGACTGACAGCGCCCTGCCATGCGTGACGATTACATCAAAGAAGCCCAGAAGACCATCCACGACCCGAACATCCTGATCAATGTCGTGTCGCGCCGCGTCAAGCAGCTCAAGCGAGGCAGCCGTCCGCTCGTCGAGTCGCTCGAAAAGCTTGCGCCGGAAGATATTGCCTTGCGCGAGATCATCGAGGGGAAGATCAATCACGAGATCACCGCCGAGGGTTGACGCGCCGGCCCGGGCTGGAGTTTGATCCGCCGGACCCGCTGGACGCTCCGCCGGTGAGACGCCATGTGCGCCCAGTCCCGAGATACCGCCCGCTACACGGAAATCCGCAATTCGAAGGCGTTGCGGGACTATTTTGTTGAGCAAAAGTTCGAGGCGGGCATTGCGCTCCGGGGCACGGAAGTGAAATCCGTGCGGAACGGCCGGGCGCAGATCAACGACGCCTTCGGGCGCGTGCAGGGCGGCGAAGTGTGGCTGTGCGGGGCGCACATTGACCCCTACGAGTTCGGGACCGACAACAACCATCCGGCGCGCCGGGAGCGCAAACTGCTCCTCCATGGCCACGAGATCCGGCGGATCGTCCAGGCGATGGAGGCCGGCGGCCGCGCGCTGATTCCGCTGCGGCTCTACTTCAAGGAGGCCCTGGTCAAAGTCGAGGTGGCGCTGGCCACGGGCAAGAAGCAGTTCGACAAACGCGAGGACCTCAAGCGGCGGGCCCAGTTGCGGGACGTGCAGCGGGACCTGCGCTCCCGGCGCTGAACCGGGCGGCAGCGGACCGGCCGCTCACGGGGTGCGACGGCGATCGGCCGCCTGCTAGAAGGGATTCATGGACCCGCGAAGCCGGGGCGGATTGTCTCCCGGCCAGTGCCGGACGATCTGCGCGGCCAGGGTCCGCCAGGTGATCGGCTTGAAGAGCGCTTCGCGGAGCCCGGGAACGTAGCTCAGGTCGGCGCCGTCGAGCTCGATCTGATGCCCGGTGATCATGATCGCGACCGCCTCCGGACAGACCGCGTGGGCCTGATGGAGAAAGTCGATGCCGTTCATGCCCGGCATGGAATAGTCAGTCACGATCACGGCCACGTTGTGGGCCGGCAGGCCGGCGAGCGCGTCGGCCGGCCGGCTGTAGCCGACGACGGGGACGCCCAGGTTCTCCGACAAGAGCTGCGTCATCAGTTCGACATAGGATTTCTCATCGTCGAGGAAGACGATGCAGCGGGGTAGGGGGCTGGCGGTCAAACGCTGAACTCGTGCCCGAGCGCGCCGCTTTCGTCAACGGGAAATTTATACAAGCGGCGCCGGCGATGGCCCGGAGTGCCGGCGGCGGGCTTGCCGCGACGGCCCGGCCGGTTTACGGCGAAGGGGTGCTGCACCTCGTGTTGTTCGAACCGCAGATCCCGCAGAACACCGGCAACGTCGGCCGGCTCTGTGCGGTGACAGGTTCACGCCTGCACCTCATCCATCCCCTGGGCTTCCGCATCACCGACCGTCAGCTCAAGCGCGCCGGCATGGACTACTGGCATTCGCTCGACGTCCATCACCACGAGAACTGGGAGGCGTTCCGGCGTTCCGACGCCGGTCCGCGTCGCCTGTGGCTGTTCACCACCAAGGCGACCCGCTCGTTCTGGGAGGTGAGCTTTGCCGACGGCGACGGACTGCTGTTTGGCAACGAAGGGGCGGGCTGCCCGGAATGGTTGCACGCCGAGGTGGGTGCGGCGCATCGGGTCAAGATCCCGCAAGCGAACAAGGCGATGCGGTCGTTAAATCTCTCCACGGCCGCGGGCATCGCCTGCTACGAGGCGCTGCGCCAGGTCCGATCCGCCGGGTAGCGGCCGAGGCCGGCCGGGGCTTACTCCGGCACTTTTTCGCTGTACGTTCGATTCAGCCAGCTCTTCGGCACCGGGATGATGCAGATGTTCATCGAGCGGTTGTCGGCGGATAGCATGGCCGACTGGATCTCGATCTCCGTGCCGGCCGCGTTGAAGGTCGGATGGGGGTGATCCGCCGCGGTCGGCTTGTGCCCGGTGGAGAGCATCATCATCTCGCCGGTGTGCCGGTCGATGAGGTAGATGCTGCGGGAAAAGTCATCGCCGACGGCCCAGCGCCCATCCGCCGAGCCGTTGACGTGCCAGAGGCCGCTGCCCGAGGGCGTCTGGCCGACGATCCGCATCTCGCGCGTGCGGAGATTGACGATGCCCAGCCCGGTGGGATGCTCGCGCGTGCCGGACGGGCCCCAGGCGTCGTCGGTGCCGACCTTCCGGTGGCCCATGATCGCGAACGCCACCTCGTCCTTCGTGATCACGGCTTCGTGGGTGATCCACTCGTAGGGCGCCTCGGGATAGAGCGGGCGCAGCCCCGTGCCGTCGGCCATGACGGTCCAGGTGCGCTGGGGCGCCTTGCCGCCGGTTTCCCAGCAGAAGACGATCTCGCCCGGCACCCACGGATTCGTCTGCACGTGGCCGATCTGGAAGGGCACGGTCACGATCAGCTTCACCTCGCCCGTCTTCAGATTCATGCTCGCGAGTCCGGTCGGCCCGGCGCCCATGTGGCGGGGGCCGAACGTCTCGGCGGGCTTCTCACCCGGGGGAAGATGTTGGGCCACCTCGTCGCCGCTGACGCGGAAATAGATGTAGTCCTCGTTGGCATCGAGGCCCATGTTGCCGTCGGCCATCAGGCCGGCCGGCGTGGTGCCGCAGACACGTTCATAGCTTGCCTCGGGTTTCATCGCGCCCGCCTCGCTGTCGGCAAAGAGCCGGGCGAGATCGATCTCGACGATGGCAAACGGTCCGCGCGGACCGCGGCGCGGTCGGGCGGCATTCGCCTCGCCGGCCGCGGGGGCGGCGGCTCCGGGTCCGGGTGGGGTCGCCGCGGGCGGCGGGGACGGCGGCCCTTCGGGCTCGCCGGCGGCGCGGCCGACGTCGCGCATGACGTAGAGCTTCATCGAGCGCCGGGCATTGCAGAGCATGCCCATGTAGCCGCTCTCGGTAAGCTGCACGATCACGCCCGTTTCCTCGTTCACCGCGAACGCCTGGCCGCGGACGCGATTGGAGCGGAAGACGAGCCATTTGCCGTCGGCCGTCCACTGCGGGTGCGTCTGGTAGATCTTGGAGTCACCGGCGGGCGTGCTGGTCAGAAACGTCAGCGGGATCCCCGTCACCGGATCGATGACGACCTTCTTCTCCGAGGGGAAGCGGGTGCCGATGCCGGCGGTCGACGCCGCGGGGACCAGACCGGACAGGACGAGGGAGTAAACCAGAACGGCGAGGATCGGGCGGGGAATGGATTTCATGGCGGGGTGATCGATTGAGACGATGGCTCTAGACGGATGGTTGCGCGCCGCAACTGCGGGGCCGGTTGACAGTAAGGCGCCCCGGAGCGCCCAGCCCGGGATCGACAGCCGCGGCGGGATGCGTCTTGCTCGCGATTGCGCACGGAGACGAAGAAAAGCACATGAACGGCATACCGGTCTTGCACGTCGAGGGCGATGGCATCGCGCGCACTTGGGAACAGTCCCTGATCGAACTCCACGAGAAGGGCTGCAATCTCCGCACGGAATACGACAAACCGGGGGACCCGCCGAGCAAGGACGCCACCATGGTGATGGTCATCGCGGACCCGCTGTGCGAACCCATGATCCACAAGGATTTTCCCGGCGGCCCGGTGGAACTGCAGGAATACGTGATGGAGGTGTGCGAGGGCATCAAGGACCACTTGGTCCGCGATCCCGGCGACGCGAAGGACACGCGGTGGGAATACACCTACCATCAGCGGCTGTTCGGCTATCAGGTGCCGGGACGGAATCCGATCGACCAGATCGAGGTCCTCGCGGCGAAGCTCGCCCGGACGCCGCACACCCGGCGCGCCCAGGCCGTGACGTGGAAGGTGTGGGAGGACAACGACTGCTACGATCCGGCGTGCCTGCAGAGCGTCTGGTGCCGGATCCTGGAGGAGGAGGGCCGGCCGGTGCTGAGCATGAATGTGCGCTTCCGGTCCAACGACGCCTACAAGGCGGCCTTCATGAACATCTTCGCCCTCGTGCAGCTGCAGCAGCGGATCGCCGCGCGGGTGGCCGAGCTGACCGGCCGGCCCGTGCAGGTCGGCCGGTACGTGCACATGGTCGACAGCTACCATCTCTACGGCTCGTATTTCGGCGAGTTTGAGAAGCGCTTCCTGGGCATGCTGCGGAAGCGGACGTTCGAGCAGCGCACGATGCGCTATGCTGACGTGCGCGAGATGATGGAAGGCGCGCGGCCCGCCATCCTGGAAAAGGCGCGCACAATGGCCGGGGTGTGAGCGCGGCGGTCCGGACGCCGGCGTGCCGGGCCCGGCCGGGCGGACGGATGGCCGTCGGGCGCCTAGATTTCGTGGACGCGAACGCAGGCGACGTCGCGGTCCGCGATGCGTTCCAGGGGCGGCACGGCCGCCCGGCATTTTTCCTGGGCAAACGGGCAGCGGGGATGGAACGCGCAGCCGGCGGGCGGG
>JBAIXJ010000422.1:0-9367 GCA_037916645.1 Opitutales bacterium
TCTTCCTCTCCAAAGCCGCTTTCGCTCGGCGTCATCTTTCTGACGCTCTACATCGACCTGATCGGGTTCTCGATCTCGTTTCCGCTCATCCCCCGCCTGCTGACCTACTACCTCGCGAAGGAGGGGCACGGCGGGATCCTCGGCTGGCTGCTGGCCCGCATCGAGGCGCTGGCGCCCCCGTCCGGACAGAATCCGCTGCTCGTCGCCGCCCTCGTCGGCGGGGTGCTCGGGTCGGCGTATTCGCTCCTCCAGTTCCTGTTCGCCCCGCTGTGGGGCGCCTACTCCGACCGCGCCGGGCGCCGCCCGGTCCTGCTGCTGACGGTGGCGGGCAACGCGTTCAGCTACCTGGTCTGGGCGTTCAGCGGCTCGTTCGCGCTGTTCATCTTCTCCCGCCTGCTGGGCGGGGCGATGAGCGGCAACCTTTCCGTGGCCACCGCGGCGGTGGCCGATGTCACCACCCGCGAAAACCGCGCCAAGGGCATGGGGCTGATCGGCGTGGCCTTCGGCCTCGGCTTCATCACCGGCCCGGCGATCGGCGGCATCATCGGGGCGGTCGAACCCGGGCCGGCCGCGGCACGGTTTGGACTCAATCCGTTCTCGGCCGTGGCCTTCGTCGCCACCGCCTGCTCGCTGCTCAACCTGGCGTGGATCGGCCTCCGCTTCCGCGAAACCCTGGCGCCGGAGCATCGCAGCGAGCCCGCGACCGAGCGCACGCTGCATCCGTTCCGGGTGCTGCTCTCGATCCGGGACGCCGCCGTGCGCCGCGCCAACCGCGTGTATTTCCTCTACGCCCTGGTGTTCGCCGGTTACGAGATGACCGTCAGCTTCCTCGCCACCCAGCGCCTGCTCTACACGGAGCACCAGCTGACCTACATCTTCGTCTTCGCCGGCGTGATGTCGATCCTGACCCAAGGCGTGCTCGTGCGCCGCTTCATGCCGCGGTTCGGCGAAAAGGCCGGGGCCGTCGGCGGCCTGGCGGCCATCGCCGCCGGCGTCGCGGGGCTCGCCCTTGCCGGCCGCACCCTGCCCTTCTACCTGGCCCTGGCGCTGGTGTCGGCCGGGTCTGGGTTCGCCAATGTGGCCTTCTCGTCGCTGATCTCGCTCTACTCGCCGCCGGATCAGCAGGGCCGGGTACTGGGTGTCTTTCGTTCGCTCGGCTCGCTCGCGCGGGCCATTGGCCCCGTGGTCGCCGGCGTCATCTTTTGGTGGTGCGATTCGCTTTTCACGTACATGCTGGGCGCGATTCTGCTGCTGGTCCCTGTCGTCCTGGCCGTGAGCCTCCCCCGACCCGTCCGATGAAACCCTTCGCGACCCTCCTTCGATCCCGGGCGGGCAGGACCGGCGCCGCCCTCCTCCATCTCGGCCTCGTGTTCGCCGTCACCGGCTGCGCCACGTTCCGCTTCCCGCCGCGGAAGACCAGCCTCGAGGCGGCGCGCAGCGTCCTGCAAGCCTCCCTCGTCTCGAACTTCCTGGTCATCGAGACCCAGTGGGACAAGCACGGCCCCTACCATTTCATCATCGACACCGGCTCCACGGCCACGATCGTGACGCCGGACCTGGCGAAGCGGTACGGCGGGCGCCGCCGCGGCAGCCCGACGCCCGTGCGGGTGCTGGCGTCCAGCGGGAAGATCCGGGAGCTCGCGCCCGTGACGCTGAAACACATCGAGCTCGGCAAGGCCAGCTTCGAGGGGGTCCAGGCGCTGGTCTATGATCTCGACGACCTTTCCAACCATCTCGGCGTGCGCATCGACGGCATCCTCGGCTTCCCGCTCTTCCGGGAGACGCTGCTGACGCTCGACTATCTGCATGCGCAGGTGGTGATCACGCCCCAGGGCGTCCCGGTCGCGCTGCCCGGCGTCACGATTCCGTTCAACAACGAACAGAACACGCCGCTCATCCCGATCCAGCTCGGCAACGAGTCGTTCATCGCCCTGATCGACTCGGGCAGCGACGCGGGGCTTAGCCTCAACACCGTGGGGCTCCATCCCGTCTTCCAGAACGGTCCCAAGCCGGGCGCGCTCGTCGCCACGCTCGGCGGCGACCGCCTGCGCATGACCGGCCGGCTCGGCGAGTCCCTCACGATCGGCGCCTACGTCGTCGACGAGCCCATCGTCGACATGACCGACGAACTCTCGTCCGTGGGCGGCGGCCTCCTGCGGAATTTCGCCGTGACGTTCGACCAGCGGCGCAACCAGGCGACCTTCTTCCGCCCCTCCTACGATCCCATCGCGGTCGCGCCGCAGCGCAGCACCGGCCTGAGCTTCACCAAGACCCCGGCCTACTGGCGCGTGGCGGCTGTCGTGACGGACTCGCCGGCCGAGAAGCTCGGCGTCCAGGCCGGCGACCTCTGCACCCGCATCAACGATGAGCCGGTGGCGACCTGGCCGTTCCAGCGCTATTCCGAGCTGATGCACAAGGCGACGCGCATCACCTACACGTTCATCAACGGCAACGAGGAGCAGCAGGTGACGCTGCCGGTGTTCGATTTGGTTCCGTGAATGACCGGCCGGGCGGGGCCGGTCAGGTTTTGAGTCTTGGGTTTTGGGTCTTGGGTCGATTCACGAATCAACCCAAGACTCAAGACTTGGAACCCAAGACCTAAGCGTTCTTGCGCAGCAAGAACGCGGCCGCTCCGTCGCAGCCGGATTCCCACGGCCGGCTGCCGCGGGTCTGCTCCAGGACGAATCGTCCGCCTGCGCGGCGCAGGAACGCCTCCACCACCCCCTCGTTTTCCTCCGGCTCCAGGCTGCACGTGCTGTAGACGATTCGTCCGCCTGGAGCCACGAGCCGGGACGCGGCGGCCAGCAACGTGAGCTGCTGCGCGGCGTGTTTGCCGATGTCGGACTCACGGAGGCGCCACTTCACGTCCACGCGGTGCCGCATCACCCCCGTGTTGGAGCACGGCACGTCGAGCAGCACCGCCGGGTATTCGCCTGGCAGCCCGTGGGCCCGCCAAAGGGCGGGGGTCAGGCGGCGCGCATCCGCCTGAACCAGGGCCACGTCGACCCCGCGCGCCTTGGCGAGGTTTTCCTTGAGCCGCCCGATGCGGCGCTCGTCCGGCAAGTCGACGGAAACGACGCGTCCAGCCTTCGCCAAGCCTACGGCTGGCAGGCCCGCCTTCGGCAACCCTTCATCCTTCGCGAGGTTCTCTGCTTTCGCTGAGGCTTCATTTTGCGCCAAGCCTTGGGAGGACAAGTCGTTTGGCAGGCCGGCCCTTCCTCCAGCGGCAGGCGCATCGGTTGCGTTCCCGGCGGCCCCCGCGGCGCGGGCCGCTAGCATGTCCGCCAGCAGCAGGCTCTTGCCGCCTGGCGCGGCGCAGAGATCGAGCAGGGTCTCGCCAGGCCGCGGATCGAGGAGCTCCGCCGCCAGCAACGTTGCCGGATCCTGGAGAAACAGATGCCCCTCCGCCAGCCACGGCGCGATCTGCGCCCAGCGCCCGGCCGGTACGATCCAGAATCCGGCCCAGGTCGTGGGCGCGATCCAGTCGGGCGGCGTCTCCGGGCTCCGCCAGCGGGCATAGACCGGCGCCGGAGTCTGGTTCCAGATCAGGAGGCTGCGGGTGGTCTCAGCGCCGAGATTCGCGAGCCAGCGGCGCACCAGCCATTCCGGATGGGAGAAATGCCGCGCCAGTTCGGCCGGGGACGCCCCGGCTTCGGGAGGAGGGGCGTCGAGTTCAGCGCTTCCGGCCATCCGGCGCAGGACGGCGTTCACCAGTCGCGCCTCGGCCGGGCTGAGGAGCACCTTGGCCTGCGCCACGGCATGGTGCACGATTTTGGCCGCCTGGCCCTCCCCGGCCGCGGAGCCGGCCTGTTCGAGCAGCTCGAATCCCGCCGCCAGCAGCACCGCCCGCAGCCGTGCCCGCGGCCGCCGCGGCACCAAGGTCGCAAGGGCGGCGTCCAGCCGGCCAAAATGGCGCACGACGCCAAACAGCAGATGCTGGCACCGCGAGCGGTCCGCTCCCGCCCGGGCCGGCCCGCCGGCGGCCGCGCCGGCGGTCCCCGACTCGAGCAGGGCGTCAACCCGCTCGCCGCGCTCCAGCCAGCGTTCGATCAACCGGACAGCGTCCGGCCAGGAACCCGCCGAACCAGGTTGGGAGGTGGGATTCATCGGCGCGACGTCACCTTGGTGGTCAACCTTATCTCCCGCGCCGGCGCAAGCCCGGGCGCCGGTCCCTCGGGCGCGTCGGCCGAAGCCGGCGAACGCGGAAGCGCCTGATCTCCCGGGAGGTGGCGGAGTTCTGCGGGCGACGCGCGGCGTCCGGCGACGGTTGGGCGGGCCGACTTCCGACACACAGTTTGACATTAAGTCCCATTCCGGACTCAACTCATATTTTGCCGCCGCTCTTACGACCACATGAATTCTGAAGCCGTCCAAGCGCTCATCGCCAAGAATCCGTCGCTCAAAGCGTCCAAAGCCAAGCTCGAAGCCATGGAGGCCGGCGCGTACTGCGTCCATCGGAGCTGGGGATTCGGCCAGATCAAGGACTACCTGGAGGCGGAGCAGAAGCTGGTGATCGACTTCAAGGGCAAGAAACGTCACCGGATGGATCCCGCCTTCTGCGTGCACACGATGGACGTCCTCCCGCCCCGGCACCTGCTGGTGCGGAAGGAGACCGAGCCCGAGAAGATCAACCAGCTGATCGAAGAAAAGCCGGTCCAGCTGGTGGTTGAGGCGCTTGGCGCCTTTCCCAACAAAGCCACGACCGCCATCGACTTGGAGATCATCCTCCAGCAGGTCGTCGGCGAGGAGAAATTCAAGAAATGGTGGGCGTCGGCCCGGAAGCACATCGCGAAGGATCCGCGCATCGCGACGCCCGCCAAGAAGACCGAATGCTACGTGCTGCGCGAGGAGCCTGTCTCTGCCGAGGATGAGCTGCTGGACCAGTTCAACACCACCCGGTCGGCCCGCCGCCGCATCCAGCACGCCGAGGAACTGCTGGCAGCCGCCCTCCGCCAGGAGACCAAGACCGATCTCAACCCGGTGCTGACCGCCCTGGCCGAAGCGGTCAAGGACAGCAACCAGCTCCAGCCCGCCGAGCGGCTCTATGGCGCCGCCGTCCGCGACGAGCTGGCCAAGACGCTCGGGGTCGACATCGCCTCCCTCAGCCCCACGCTGGCGGAGCTGGTCGGCGACGTCCGCCGCCTGCAGGACATCGCGGAGAAGATCCCGGTCCACTTCCAGAAGCATTTCCTGGAGCTGGTCAAGGACGCCCACCCCATCGAGTGGAAGGACCTGACGTTTGCCATGCTCAAGACGAGCCAGGGCAAGTTCACCACCGAGTGCATCAATTTCCTCGTCGACAGCGGCAACGCCGAGGAGCTCGCCGGCGTGCTCAAGCGCTGGCAGACCGAGCAGAACCTGCGGGCGCCGGTGCTCCTCTGGATCGTCAAGAACCGCCAGTCCAAGAAGTTCGCCCAGCTGCTCAACGACCTCATCACGCCGCGCCTGTTCAGCGCCATCTTCTTTGCGATCGACTACGAGGCGCTGCAGTCCGCCGGCGCGCGCCGCATCCCGCTGGCGGAGATTCTGAGCGACGACCCCGACCTCATCCCCGACCTGTTGGCGACCGCCGACCCGGAGACCGCCCGTGACCTCGCCAACTCCCTCCTGCTCAACCAGGGTTTTGAGGAGCTCACCAAGAAGTCGCTGCTCGCCCGGTTCATCAAGATCTTCCCCTCCATCCAGTCGCTCGTCTCCGGCGAAGCCGAGACGCGCGAGGACCTGCCGCTGGTGTCGAAGGCGAGTTACGAGCGCCGCCACCAGGAATACGAGCTCATCGTCACCAAGAAGATCCCGGAGAACTCGCGCGCGATTGCCGCGGCCCGCGAGCAGGGCGACCTGCGCGAGAACGCCGGCTACAAGATGGCGAAGCAGGACCAGCAGGTTCTCATGGCGCGGAAATCCCAGCTCGAGCGCGACCTGGCGCACGCGCGCATCACCGACTTCACGGATGCCGTCAACGACCAGATCAGCGTCGGCAGCGTGGTCGATCTGAAGGAGAACGCCACGGGCCAGATGGTCAGGTACACCGTGCTCGGCCTGTGGGACGGCGATCCCGCCAACCACGTGATTTCGTACAAGACGCCGCTCGGCCTGGCCCTGGTGACGAAAAAGGTCGGCGACCACGTCAAGGTGAAGACCGGCGGAGCCGACCACGACTACGTGGTGACCGGCATCAGCCGTTACGTCGACCAGGTGCCGGCAGCCAGCTCCTGACGCCGCCTGCCCGCCTCGTTGCCGCGGGGCTGAATCCCGCCCCGGGCCTGGCCGTCCCCGCGTCACCCCCGTCCCGCGCCCCGCATGGAGCACTTCCTGAAAGGCCTCATCATCGGATTCGCCATCGCCGCGCCGGTCGGGCCGATCAACCTGCTCTGCCTGCGCCGGTCCATGGTGGACGGGCGCCGGATGGGCTTCGTGTCCGGGCTGGGCGCCGCCGCCGCCGACACCACCTACGGGATAATCGCGGCCATCGGGCTGACCGCGGTCACGAGCTTCCTGGTCGTCCACCGGTTTTGGCTCCAGCTTTTCGGCGGCTTGTTCCTGGCCGCCCTGGGCCTGCACACGATGCGCAAGCGGCCGCCGCGCGAGGCCCGCCTGCCGGTCCACGTCGGCCGGCTGCGCGACGCCTTCGTGTCCACCTATGTCCTGACCCTGGCGAATCCCATGACGATCATCGCCTTCACCGGCGTCTTCGCGGGCCTGGGCCTGGGCTGGCGGACCGGCACCACGCTCGACGCGCTGGGCCTGATCGGCGGCGTGTTTCTGGGCTCGTCGTGCTGGTGGCTGATCCTGGCGCTGGCGGCCGGCACGTTCGGCCGCCACCTGGGCGACGGCACGCTGCGCCTGATCGACCTGATCGCCGGCGGCCTCATCGCCGCGTTCGGTCTCTGGGAGCTCTCGATGCTCGTCGCCGAGCACTGGCTGTAGCCGCCCGACCGGGGCATTGACGCCCCCGCTCGGGGCCGGCATGGATGAGGATCGGTTCCCGCGTCCCCCTTTCCGCCCGCGGCCGCCGGCTCCCTCTCGTGAACTCCTCCCTCGACACCCTCAAGGTTCTCTCCGACCCGACGCGCCTGCGGCTGCTGCTCCTGTTGCTGCGCGAGGAACTGTCGGTCGCCGAGCTCCAGGAAATCCTGGGCATGGCGCAGTCGCGCATCTCCTCGCAGCTGGCCCTGCTCCGGCAGGCCGGCTTCGTGGCCGACCGCCGCGCGGGCAAGAAGGCGTTCTATTCCCTGCGGACCGATTTGCCGCCGCGGCAGTTGGCGCTCGTGCGGACGGCCGGCGAATCCGTCGGCGACGAGGCGCAGTTCGTGGAGGACCGGGGCAACCTCGACCGGATCCTGCTGAAGCGCCGCCGCGTGGCGGAGCAATACTTCAACCTGATCGCCGGGCGCCTGGGCAAGGGCTACTGCCCCGGCCGGTCGTGGGAGGCCATCGGCCAGATGGCGCTGCGGCTGGTGCCGCCGATCGTCGTGGCCGACCTGGGCGCGGGCGAGGGCCTCATCTCGCAGCTGCTCGCGCACCGGGCCGAACGCGTCTGGTGCATCGACAATTCGCCGCGCATGGTCGAAGTCGGCACCGCCCTGGCCAAGAAGAACGGCCTGCTCAACCTCGCCTACAAGCTCGGTGACATCGAGGAGGTGCCGCTGCCCGACCGGTCGGTGGACCTCGCCATTCTGAGCCAGGCGCTCCATCACGCGAATCATCCGCAGTCCGCCGTCAATGAGGCCTTCCGCATCCTGCGGCCCGGCGGCCAGGTCGTCGTGCTCGACCTCAAGGAACACGGGTTCGAGAAGGCCCACGAGCTCTACGGCGACCTCTGGCTCGGCTTCAAGGAAAGCGCGTTGCACGCCTACCTCAAGCGGGCCGGCTTTCAGCGGGTCGAAGTCACTGTCGTGGCCCGCGAGGCGGTCGAGCCGCACTTCGAGACCCTGCTCGCCAGCGGCGTCAAGGGCGGACGCTAGCTGGCCGCGGCCCCGGCGCCGCGGTAACCCGGCCGCCGGCCCGGCGTCAAATCAACTTGAGCCCCTGGTCGTCGCGGAACCGTCCGCCGGGCATCACCCTCCAGCATTCCCCGGAGTTCGCCATGAAAATCCCTCGCGCCCTCCCTGCGCTCCCGCTGCTCCTGGCCTTTGCCCTTCTCGGATCGGCCTGCACCACGGTCCCGTCATACGTCGTCCAGACCGAACCCGCCCACACCTACGCGGTCGTCGTCACCGATGACCAGGGCGTACTCTCCTCCGCCGATTTCGAACAGGTGAGGATTGCCGTCCTGACCTTCCTGACCAACCAGGGATTTGTGCGACGCGGCGACCAGTACATCGCGGACCTGCTCCGTGCCGATGTGGTCTTCCGCGTCCGGATCACCTGGGTCGAGAAGGGAAAAGGGTTCGCGGTCGCCGAGGTTCGGCCGACCTACGCCGAGCCCCCCGCGGAGTCCGCCTACGCGGTCGAGCCGGAGCCGCCTGAGACGCCGTGGTACCTCGATCCGTGGTACGACTACGGCGCCTATGACCCGTTCTGGGGCATTTATCCGTTCTTCGGCCTCTATGCATGGAGCGACGTGCGTCCGCCGCACGTGATCCACCGGCCCCCTTACCGGCCTGATCACCGCGATCACCGGCCCGCGCCGCCGCGGGGCTACACCCGCTACTCGCCCCGGCCGGGCGACCACGACGGCGGACCGCCCCGCGCGGGCGACAACCGGCCGAACCGCCCCGACTGGCGGCCGCGCCACGGCGATTCCAATCAGCCCGGGGACCGCAACCGCCCCGGCAACCACCGCCGTACGCCGCCGCCCACCGGTGACCGTCCGCCCGGCCGGGACAACTCCGGGGGGCCGCACCGTGACCGCGGGCCGGATCACCATGCGACGCCCGGATCCTCCGCGTCCTCGGGCGGCGGGCACTACTCCCCGCCGCCGGCCCGTGGTTCCTGGTCGCCCGCGCCCAGCCATTCCACCCCGTCCTACTCGGCTCCGTCCTATTCCGCGCCCGCGGCCTCGTCGTCCTCCTCGTCGTCTTCTTCCTCCTCGTCTTCGTCGTCGTCCTCGTCGCAATCTTCCTCGTCGTCACCCAACAGCGGAGCCTCCATCGGGCAAAGGCAGGAACGGTGAGGCGCTTGGCGGTCGGCGCCAACGGCCGTTCGCGTCGGCCGGGGAACGCCGCGATTTCGCGGACTTCCGGGGCGGCCATGCGCACAAATACCCACAGCGGGGCCGTTGCTGTGGCCGGCCGAGGGAGGGATTCGGCCGTTTCCCTTTGAAACTTTAGCTGGAAAACCCGGAAGATACGCGGTTGTGCTTCCGAATCCGGCCGATAATATTCCCGGCTGTCTGAACACCTTTCTGGACCCTTGAGCCCGAACG
>JBAIXJ010000423.1:0-7786 GCA_037916645.1 Opitutales bacterium
TGGCAGTTCAACGGCACCGCCATTCCCAACGCCACCGCGTCGTCCTACACGATCGCCAATGCGGGCGCCGCCAATGCCGGAACCTACACCGTGGTCGCCTCGAACATCGCCGGCACGGTGACGAGCAGCGGCGCCAGCCTCACCGTCAATCCGGTGCTGCTGGCCCCGACCTTCACCACGCAACCCGCCAGCCAGACCGTGAACGTCGGAACGTCCGTGACCTTCACCGCGGCCGCGAGCGGCAACCCCAGCCCCGCGTACCAGTGGCGCAAGAACGGCGTGAACCTCGCGGGCGCCACGAAGTCGTCCTACACGATCGCGAGCGTCGCGGCCGGCGACGCCGGTACCTATTCCGTGGTGGCCACCAATTCGTTGGGATCGGCCACCAGCAACGGCGCCGTGCTCACGGTGCGGACGCCGCCGGTGTTCACCACCCAGCCAACCAGCCAGACTGTCATCGCCGGCTCGCCCATATCCTTCATCGCCATGGCGTCGGGCTCGCCCAGCCCCACCTACCAGTGGTTCAAGAACGGCAAGAAACTCGTCGGGGCCACCAACCCGTGGTACACCATCGCCAGCGCGGCCTCCGGCGACGCGGGCTCGTACACGGCCGTCGCGACGAACGCCGCCGGCTCGGCCACGAGCCAGGCCGCCACGCTCACGGTGACGTCCGCCGCGCCCGCGATCACGCTGCAGCCGGCCTCGTGGACCGTGGCCACCGGCGGGTCGGTCACGTTGACGGCGGCGGCGAGCGGGTCGCCCGCGCCGTCCTATCAATGGCTGAAGAACGGCAAGAAGATCACCGGCGCCACCGGCGCGACCTACACGATCGCGGGCGTCTCCAGCAGCAGCGCCGCGACGTATTCCGTGGTGGTCACCAATGCTTCCGGCTCGGTCACAAGCCGCGGCGCCACGCTCAAGGTCATCGCGGCGGCGTCGCTCGTGCCGAAGGATTTCAATTTCGACGGCTGCTCCGACCTCCTGTGGCAGAATGCCGCCACGGGCGAGGTCTCGATCTGGCTCCTGAACGGCACCGTCCGGACCGGCGTGGTCTCCCTCGGGACCGCCGGCGCCGGCTGGACCATCGCCGGCCTCGGCGATTTCAACGGCGACGGCAACCCGGATATCCTCTGGCAAAATCCGGCCACCGGCCAGCGCCTCGTCTGGCTGATGAACGGAACGGCGCAGGCCGGCGTCGTCGATCTGGGCGTGGTCAGCCCCGACTGGACGATCGCGGCGGCCGGCGATTTCGACGGCGACGGCGAGACGGACCTCGTCTGGCAGAACAGCGCCACGGGCGAGCGCTCGATCTGGCTGATGAACAACACCACGCGGGTGTCCGTCGTGAGCCTCGGCGTGGTGGGACCGGACTGGACGATCGCGGCGGCCGGCGATTTCAATGGCGACGGACACGCGGACCTCCTGTGGCAGAACACCGTGACCGGTGAAGCCTCCGTGTGGTTGATGAACGGAACCGTGCCGGCCGCCGTGGTCTCGCTCGGCACCGGCAGCACCGATTGGGTCATCGCCGGCACGGGCGAGTTCGACGGGACCGGTCAGACAGACATCCTCTGGGAGAACCGCGTGACCGGCGAACGCACCATCTGGCTGATGAACGGCACGACGCAGACCGCCGTCGTTTCGCTTGGCATCGTCAGCACTGACTGGTCGATCCGCGACTGAAGCCGCTCAGGCGCTTAATCCGGTAGGAAGGTCGCTCGCGACCGAGGCCAGCAATTGTAGCAGCCGACGTGAGGAGGCTGGCTCCGCATGCAAATGCGGATTCCAGCCTCGTTACCTCGGCAGCTACGATTCTGCAGGCCCGCGCCGGCACGCAAGAGTGGCAGCCGACGCGAGGAGGCTGGTGTTGCAGATCTCTGCCTCTTTGCCTCGGCAGCCACGCGGCAGACAAACCGGCGGCGCCACGCCCTATTTGATCGGGCTCAGGCCAGGCCAGGGCGTCAGCCGGTTGAGGGCGGGGACGAGCACGCGGCGGAGCCGGAGGAAATCGAGTTCCCCGGTCTGCCGGTACAGCACCTCGCCGCCCGGGGCGATGACCAGCGTGTGGGGCAGGGCGCCGTTCCACTCCGGATCCAGCGCCGCCATCAGCTTGTACTTGTCCGTTTCGCCGAACAGCAGGTTGTGCGTCGAGGCGTGATGCTGCTGGAGGAACTTCAGGACCTTGTCCTTCTCATCGGGGAACTGGGCCGCCACGGTCACCAGCTCGAAGTCGCGGTTGCGGTAGATGAGGTTGGTTTCGATCAGCTGATCGAACTCCGACACGCAGGGGCCGCACCAGGTGGCCCAGACGTTCACGACGCGGATCTTGCCGGAGTTCCGGTTGGCGCGCAGCTCCTGCAACGCCGCGGCTGTCGCCGGCTCGAGGGCCACGGGCTCCTTCGCGACCTGCTCGCGCCAGCGGCGGTTGCCGGCCGCCTTTTCCGCCCATTTGATCGAGCAGCCGAACACCATCGTGTGCGTCACGGGCGGCTCCCGGCCGGCCAGCAGCGCGTCGAGCGCGGCGCGGGTGTCGCGGTGCTGCACCAGGTCCTCGCGTTCGGAATCGTCGATCCGGCCCTCAAACCGCAGCCGGCGCGCCCGGTCGAAGATGAAGACGTGGGGGGTGGCCACGGGTCCGTACTGCTGCGCCACGGACTCGGTCGGGCCGTCGTCGAGGAAGGGGAAATTGAAGTGGCGGTCGGCCGCCCGGAGCTTCATCGACTCGAGGGTGTCGTCGAGATCGGTGTACCCCTGCTCGTCCAGGCGCACGGCGTCCGGGTGATTGGGGTTGATCGCCACGAAGGCGACTCCGCGCGGTCCGTATTCGACGACGAGTTGTTTGATACGCTCCTCGTACGCCTGGGCCGTGGGGCAGTGGACGGCGGTGAAGATGACGACGAGGACGGGCGCGCCGGCAAAATCCGCCAGCGCATGGGTGCGCCCGTCGACACCCGGCAGGCTGAAGTCCGGCGCGGGGGCGCCGAGCGCCAGGGTCGGATGGTCCGTCGATTCCACGGCGGGAAGCGTTGGGACGATAGCGGTGAGAAGCAAACAGATCAGGGGGAGACGCATAAACCCATGTCGCCGCGGAGCCCGGGGGCCGGCGGGCTCAATCCGGCGGGATTTCGAGGATGGGCGGCCGCCGCTTGCGCAGATGCACGAGCGTCAGGCGGGGGGTCACAACCTCGCGGCGAAACGGCACGTAGCCGAGTTGCTGGTAGCGCCGCAGGTTGGCCTCGCTGCGCTCGCCGGTGAAGAGCTCGAACGCTTCCACCCCCGGGAAGGCGGCCTCGATGGCGGCCAGCAGCTTCCGGCCCAGGCCCTGCCGGCGGTAATCGGGATGGACCATGACCCGGCTGATCCGCCCGATGGAGCCGTCGCGCCGCCCGCGGGCTGAACCGATCAGCCACTTGCCCTGCCAGGCCGCGAGGACGGTGTGGGTGCGGAAATCCTCACGCAGGCTTTCGAGGGTCTGCGTGAGCGGCGGGATGTTGAACTCGTGATGCAATTCCGCCTCTTCCTGGAAGCAGAGCCGCTGCAATTCCAGCAAATCGGCGGCGAGGTCGACCGTGGCCAGGCAGATCCGCGGCGGCTGCAACGACGGCATGGGATTCATCGGTCCAGACTGGAATTGACGGCTTGGGGCACCCTTGGCGATCAGTTTTGCGCGGCCGGGGCCCGGGGAGGATCTGCAGGCCGTCCGCGCCGGCGAAAAAGCAGGCCGCTCCATGTCGGATCCACGGCGCAGACCTTGTAGTCCACCAGGCCGGCCGCGAGGCAGGCGGCGCGGATGTGGGGTTGCGAGAGGTCCGAGGCCAGAGGGCCGGTCTTCTTGGGGGACACGACCCACACCGGCATGCGGGCGGCCAGCGCGGCCGCGCGGGTCAGTCCGCGGCTGAATGCGGTCCGCGAGCGGACAAACCACAGGGCAAGATTCGCGCGGTCGCCCCGGTCCGTCAGACCGGCGCCGGCGGGAAGCGTCCCGAGCGTGGCGGCAAATCGCGGCGGCGCTCCGAGGAGTGCGACCCGGGTGCCGGCTTTGATGCCGAGCTTGGCCGGCAGCGGTGTGCCGGCATAGCCGGCCATGACGCCACCCCGGACCGGCGTGACTTTCGTCGGCGCCGTGCGGACGCGAGTCAGCGTGCGCCGGAGCACCGGGCCGACCCCCGGCCAGCGGGCGTACGCGGCACCGGGCAAGCGGGCGCGAATCGCGGCCACCTTGGCGGGCGCGCCGCCGACGAAGATCACGGGGATCGCGGCAAGGGATCGCTGGCTCAGGAGGCCAAAGGCGATGTCCCGGCCCGCCGACGGCAGGCGGTCAAGGGAGATGAGCACCGCCGAAGGCGGGCGCCGGCGCAGCTCCCGAAACACCTCCGACCCGCGCGGCAGTCGGGCGTTGACGACGTAGCCAAGCGCCGCCAGCCGGCCGGCGCGGGCCCGGGCTTCAGCCGTATGCCAGTGAATAAGTCGGAGCGACGGCTTCATGCCCGATGGGGGGGAGGCGTCCATACGAGCGCAGCGAGAGGAGGGTGCGCAGCGTGAGCGCGCCCTTCCACTCGTGTTCCGCCTCCTGCCAGGCCGTCGGGAATGTCCCGCCCCAGTTCCAATTGGGACCCCAGGCGCCGTCGGGCCCCTGGCGACCGATCTCGTAATCGAGGTTGGCGGCCAAGGCGTCGGTGAGGAGGGGCGCGAGAATCGAATCGGCCCGGGGAGCCAGCAGCAGAGGTTTGGCCGCGTAGCCCGCCCAGGCGGACGGATCGCGCGCCACGATGGCGGGACCCGCCTGGCGGACATGGTCGGCGGCTTTGTTGCGCAGCACGGCAGGCACGGCCGGCGTCTCGGCCAGATGAATCAGGCAGAGGAGATCATGCATCGCCACCGCCGCCGGCAGCGCGTCGAGCACCTGCTCCAAGCGGTCGGTGACGTCCGCGAGGAAATCGGCGTCGGCCACCGCGTTGTAGTGCCAAAGGTGGGCCACCAGTTCCGCGCCGGGGTTGAGGGCGAAGCCGGCCTTCGCCCCGGCGTCCCACGTCCACCACGGCGCGTGCGGCCAGTTGTTCACCGCGCGCGGCACCGCCGGCCACCGGCCCAGCGAACGGTCGAATGCGCCCTGCACCCACTGGATGGCGGCGCCCACCAAGCGGTCATCGGCCAGCACGCCGATCTCGCGCATGGTCTCGAAGCCGATCGCGGTTGCGACCGCCGAGGACGCCGGCAGGCGGAAGTCCGGCTCGATCGCGCGACCGAAGCCGCCGTCGGGATTCTGGAAGGCGCCGAGCGCCACCCGGGCGTCAATCGGGGTCGTGCAGCCGAAGTGGAAGCAATAGATGGCCTGGTCGAGATGCCGGCCCTGCGTGCGCAGGTAATCCCGGGCATGCGTGAAGGCTTCAGGAGAGAGCATCATGGCTGAGAGTTGGAAGCGGACCTACCCGACCGTGAGGCTAGTCGCCGGGCGGCTCAGGGTCGACATAGTTTTGGGCGCCGCGGGGGTGAACGGGCAAGTAGTGCGGCGGTTTATATGCGCGTTTAGAAGGGCGGAACCGCCGGCGCCGGCGTCCGCTGGCGCGGGCCGGCGCCGCGCCTGCGATGTTTTGTTTACGCGGGCCGAATCTCGGTGCATGAGTGGGCAGCCGTGGTTGATTCCTCCTACGATCTGGTTGTGCTCGCCGCCGGCATGGGCAGCCGCTTTGGCGGCTTGAAACAGGTGGAGCCCGTGGGCCCCGGCGGGGAACTCATCGTGGAATACTCCGCCTTCGATGCGCGGCGCGCGGGGTTTGCCCGCGTCGTCTTCGTGATCCGCCACGACATCGAGAAGGATTTTCGCGCGGTGGTTGGCCGCCGGCTCGAAGGGAGGATGGACGTCGACTACGTGTTTCAGGAACTCAGCGCGCTGCCCGCGCCGTACGCGCCGCCGCCCGGCCGGCGCAAGCCGTGGGGCACCGGCCAGGCGGTGCTCGCCGCGGAGCGCGCGGTGCGCGGGCCTTTCGCCGTGATCAACGCCGATGATTTCTACGGCGCCGCCAGCTACCGCCTGCTGGCGGAGCATTTCCGGGAGACGAGCGCGGTCGAGGAGGCCTCGGGCCGGCCCCTGTACGCGTCGATCGGCTATCACCTGCGGCAGACGCTGTCGGAGCACGGCGCCGTCAATCGCGGGATCTGTCAGACTGACGCCATGGGGCGGCTCACGGGCATCACGGAGGTGCTGAAGATCGAACCCGTGCCAGGCGGACAGGCGCGGCACCCGACGCCGGGAGGCACGTGGCAGGAGCTGACGGGCGACGAAATCGTCTCCATGACCTGCTTTGGCTTCTCCCCGGTGTTCTTCGGCCAGCTCTCCGGCCTCTTCGGAGACTTTCTGAAGTACTATGGCGGCAACGAAACGGCCGAGTTCTACCTGCCGGTCGCCGTCGGCGAATTGGCGGGGGAGGGCTATGCCACCGTGCGCCTGCTGCCAACCGCGGAGCGGTGGTTCGGTCTGACCTACCGCGACGACGTGCCGGCGACCCGCGCCGCCATTCAGCAGATGGTTGCCGACGGCCGCTATCCCGGCCGGCTGTGGGATTGATCCCCGGCCCGTCCGGGCAACGCGCGCCGGGAGAAAAAAAGCGGAGCCGGAATCCGGCTCCGCTTTGCGCGAAGTTCGTGGCCGGCTAGAGCTGGCCCGACGTATTCATCTGGTCGTTGAAATAGGCGTTGCGGCCCTTGGAAAGATCCATGGTGCGATCGCCGTCGCGGTACGACATGGCGTCAGAGGACTTTCCCTGGAGGAACGTCGAGGTCAGGGGATTGTAGGTGTTGCTGTAGGCCACGGCTGATTTGCCGTCGCCGCCCAGCATCGGCTCCATGACGTATTTCATGGTGGCGCCGCCGTCGACGGTGACCGTGTATGCGCCGTAGGTTCCGGCGATGCCGATCTTGGCGTCCTTCACGGCCTCCATCTTGCCCCACGCGGCAAAGGCGGCGCGCGCGAGCTTTTCCGCGGCGTCGCGGTGCATCTTGTCGGGCGCATCGATGTAGATGCGGACCCATTCGCCGGGCTTGCCCGCATAGGCGATGCTGACGCCCGCGAGATCCTGCCCGCCGTAATTGCCCGAGGTGATTTTGAATGCCCCGACACCCTGGCAGGAGGGCGGGACGTCACCGGTCAGCTCACATTTGCAGGGAGCGGAACAGGCGCAGGTCTCGGTGTAGAGACCGGTCACTTGGAACGATTCCTTGTCGGCGGCGCGCGCAACGACCGCGAGCGCCATCAATGCAGTCAATGAGACAACAGACTTCATGGTCGTGAACCTTTGATTTTGGGGTGATTGAGGCGTGGCTTCCGTTGGCGGACGGCGGCCGTGCGGGTCCCGAGCAAGCGAGAGAGCCGGGATGACGAACGTCGCGCACCGTGACGAAAGGGGTAGTCCTCGTGCGATGAAACGGCATGAAAGCCATTTCCTTGTGGAAATCAAAACTAATACAAAGAATTAGTCAGCATTAGTGCGTAAGCCCGATCGCTCGCGCAAAACATTGTCTGTTAGTGAAGTCCGCGCGCCCGAATTCCTGGGAGCTCAGGTCAGGCCGAGAGCGTTCCAGGCTTCGAGGTCGCCCACTGCGACAGATTGTTCCCGGCAACCGAGGCGCGCGGGCGAGGCAACGCCGGCTCCGTGAGGATCGGCGACCGCTGGTCGCGGCTTCACCCGTTGGTCTGCGGCAGCATCCGATTTGCCACGCGGTCCAGCACCAGGCAGCCAAGGTATCCGCTGAACGCCGCGAGCACAAAGGCGCCGAACGGAGTGGTGAG
>JBAIXJ010000424.1:0-2683 GCA_037916645.1 Opitutales bacterium
ACCCTCGGCATCTGCAACGGGTGCCAGATGATCAGCAACCTGCGCTCCCTCATCCCGGGCACGGAGCACTGGCCGCGCTTCGTCCAGAACAAGTCGGAGCGGTTCGAGGCCCGGTTTGTCTCCCTGCGGATCGAGCCGAGCCCCAGCCTCGTCTTTGCGGGCATGGCGGGCTCGATCATCCCCGTCCCCACCGCCCACGGCGAGGGCTACGCCGAGTTCGCGAGCCCGGAAGCCGCGCGGGCGTGTTCCGACTCAGGCCTGGTCTGCGCGCGGTTCGTGGACAACAAACAGGCGCTGGCGCAGTCTCGCCACGGCCCGCCGGGCGACGGCGGACCGACAACGAACCTCATCTACACCGAAGCCTATCCGCTCAACGCCAACGGTTCCCCGCTTGGCATGACGGCCTTCACGACTGCCGACGGTCGCGCGACGATCCTCATGCCGCACCCCGAGCGCGTGTTCCGATCGGTGGCCATGAGCTGGAGGCCCTTGGAATGGGGAGAGGACTCCCCTTGGATGAAGCTCTTCTACAACGCCCGGGCGTGGGTCGGCTAAACGGCCCATCCCGTCGAATGTCCGGGTATCCCCGTCACCGCCGAGACGGGAGGAGACGCCGAGGAAGATCGAATAGCCCAACGCTCAACATCGTCTCTGCGTAGGTCCCGTCTCTGCGGTGCGATGGCAGAGACACGGCCTGCGAAATCCTGTCGCCCTCCCCTGCGCAGGGACGCTAGGATGATGTTCATCTTAACCCCACCCCCCACGACGATGAAAACGAAGTGCCTCATCTCCCTCGCGCTCTGCACCCTGATCGCAGCGGCCCTTCCGGCCCAGGAGCCGCCCGGCGAATTCGTCAGCTTGGCCCGCATGCGGCCGGACCTGAAGTCCCGCCGGGTGAGCAGCTACGACCGCACCGGCGGCAACGCGGACAACGTCAGCCGCGTCCCGGACGGCGCCCGGGTGGACATCATGAACGTGAAGGGGGCGGGCATCATCACCCACATCTGGATCACGCTGGCGCCGGGCGCGGACACGCTGAACCGCAATGACGTCATCCTCCGGATGTATTGGGACGGGAAGCCCTACCCCTCGGTCGAGGCGCCCGTGGGTCCGTTCTTCGGCAACGGCTGGGGCGAGGCCTACAACTTCATCAGCGCGCCGTTGGCCGCCACGCCCGGATGGGGCCGCTCCTACGTGAGCTACTTCGCCATGCCGTTCGCCGACGGCGCCCGGATCGAGATCGAAAACCAGAGCGGACGCGTGATCGACGCGCTCTATTTCAACATCGACTACGTCGAGGTGTCGAAGCTGCCTCCGGACCTCGGCCGGTTCCACGCCTGGTACAACCACCAGGTGACCGACGCCCTGCCGGGGGGCGAGAACGAGTGGGGTCTGCTGGGCCCCGGCGGGAAGAACGTCGACGGCAAGCGCAACTACGTCTTCGCCGACATCAAGGGCCGGGGGCACCTCGTCGGCGTCAACTACTACGTCAACTGTCCGAGCACGATGTGGTACGGCGAGGGCGACGAGATGATCTTCCTCGACGGCGAAACGACCCCCTCGATTAACGGCACCGGCACCGAGGACTACTTCAACACCTCGTGGTCGCCGAAGGAACTGTTCCAGCATCCCTATTTCGGCTACGCGCGGGTGAATAACGAGACCGGGTGGCTCGGGCGCACCCACCTGTACCGGTTCCACGTCGCCGACCCGATCTACTTTGAAAAGTCCTGCCGCTACACGATCGAGCACGGGGACAACGACAACCTCACACTCGATCTCGCCTCGGTCGCGTACTGGTACCAAGACACGGCCAGCCCGCTCCCCCGCTCGTTCACCAAGGCGGAGCGCCAGCCGATGCCCGCCATCACGCCCTCCGATATCCATCTCTGGCGCGACGCGTGGCGGAAGGCGCACGGCAACAGTCCGACCCTCTGGGGCAACGAGCGCCAGCCGTAGGCGGCCGAGCTTCGCTCGGCCGAAGTGCCAAGTCCCAAGTAGCAAGTTCCAGGAGCGGCGGATAGAACTCGACCAGCCTCCTTACGTCGGCTGCTACGACTGCTTCTCCGTTTCCAGCGTAGCGGCCGAGGCCTGCCGCGCCGTAGCCTCAAAGGCGCAGGCGGGTGACGAGGCTGGCCCGACCATCGGATGACCGGCAAGCAGCCGGTTTTTGAGGGTAGCCACGGCGTTGTTGCTACTCCCGGCCGACGCTGTTCAGTTGTCCCCATGCGCTTTAGTCACCCCGTCCTGCTCGCCGTGGCGGGAGCCGGTCTCCTGCTCGGGCTCGCCCGCGCTGCCGAACCGGCCGCTCCGCCTCCCGCCGCCCCCGCTGCTCCACCATCGGCCCAGCCTCCGCCCGCCGCAGCATCCTCGCCGCAGAATCCAGCCACGACGCCGACTCCCCCGGGTCCGGCTACTCCGGCGGGGTCATCGACCGCCCCCGCGGCGCCCGAGCCCGCGACGGCCTCACCCGCGCCGCCTGCCGCGGCCGCGCCCGCGACCACCGCACCCGCGCCGCACCTCGTCGATTCGATCGCCGCCTTGCAGGCGGCCATAAAGGCCGCCAACCCCGGTGACACCATCATCCTGAAAAACGGAGTCTACACCACGGACGCCCCAATCGTCGTGGACCGCACCGGCCAGAACGGTCAGCCGATCACCATCGCGGCCGAAACCGTGGGCG
>JBAIXJ010000425.1:0-3879 GCA_037916645.1 Opitutales bacterium
GTGCTCTGGACGCTGTGGGTCGTGCTGGGCACCCGCTGGGAGGAGCGGGATTTGGTGGCGCAGTTCGGCGATCCGTACCTCCGCTATCAACGGACGGTTCCGATGTTGATCCCGTGGCGCGGGCCGGCCAGCCCTCCGTCTATTTCCGGAGGTTCTTGACCACCGGGATCAGCGCCGCAATTTCGTCGGCCGAGAGGGTCTCCTTGAACGCGGGCATGGCGACGCGGCCGTGTTCGTCCTTCTTGCCCTCCCGGATCTGCTTTTGGATGTCCGCGTCCGCCAGCGTGCTGACGGTGAGATCCTTCGCGCGAACCTTGCGGCCCGCAGGGGTGCGGGCCTTCCCGTCGAGTCCGTGGCAGGAGGCGCAGTTGTCGGCATACAAGGCCGGTCCATCCGCGGCCCGGCCCGCCGCGACCAGCAGGCCCATCACGGCGGCGATCAGGCAAAGCCGGAAGCAGCGAATTCGCGTCATCGGGCCGCAACCATACACGGTTCGCAATAGAACGCGACGCCGGGCGACTGATGACACCGTGAATTGCCGTCGGTTCCGTCGTGCGCCGCAAGGATCAACGGGCAGGAATATTTTTCGTGCAAATTCCGGAAACGCTGCGCCGGCTGTGGCGTCATTAGCCCCCGTCCATGAGCCCCGGTGGACCGCAGCATGGTCGCACCGCCTCTTCCTCGTCACCACCTCATCATCACCGGCACCGGGCGGACGGGCACGACCTTTCTCGTTCGATTACTGACCGAGTTGGGACTCGACACCGGCTACTCGCGCCACGACTGGCGCCGCGACTACTCGTCCTACTGCGACGCGGGCTTGGAGCATCACCTGGCCGACGGCGAGGCCGCCCCTTACGTGGTGAAAACGCCGGATTTTTGCGTGACGCTGCCGCGCCTGCTGGCGGAGGGCCGCATCGCCGTCGACCACGCCGTCATCCCGGTCCGGGACCTGGACGAAGCCACCTCGAGCCGTCTCCGCGTCGGCGGGACCGACGGCAGCATTCCGGGCGGCCTGCTCGCGACGGATGATCCTGCCCGCCAGAAGGCCGTGCTGGCGGAGAGGTTCCATCAACTCATCCACACCCTCACCGCCCACGAAATTCCCCACACCTTCCTGCTCTTCCCCCGCCTCGTCGTCGACGCCGACTATACTCACGCCAGGCTGGCCGGCCTGCTCCCGGGCGTCAGCCGCGAGCAGTTTCGGAAGGCGTTCGCGCGTCTGGCCGATCCGGCCAAGGTGCACCACTTCGCACCGGCGCGCCCCGTGACGCCGGATCCCGCCATCGCCGCCGACCATGCGGCCCGGCAGCGGCGGCGCCGGTTGCGCCAGCGGGTGCGACGCGCGGCGGGATGGATCGTCGCCGGCCTCGCCCTGGCGTCGCTCGCGGCGCAGGTCGTGGCGTGGCGCCGCGGCCAAGAGCCCGCCGGCGCGTCCGCGACCACGGGTGCGCCACGGACTCCGCCTCCGAGTCCCCCGGTCAATTTCCAGCTGCCATCGAAAGCCCATTCCGATGACGGCCATTCCTAAAGTCAGCGTCCTCATCCCCTCCTACAACTACGCCCGTTTCCTGCCGACCGCGATCGAATCGGTCCTCCGCCAGGATTTCACCGACTACGAGCTGATCGTCAGCGATGACGCCTCGACCGACGGCTCCGCCGACCTGATCCGCGCGCTGGCCGCCCGTGAGCCGCGGATCCGGCCCCGCCTCCGCTCCCACCGCGCCGGGATGGTCGCGCACTGGAATGAGTGCCTGGCCGCGGCGCGCGGCGAATACGTGAAGTTCATCTTCGCCGACGACTGCCTGACGTACCGCTATTCCCTCGGGCGCCTGGTATCCCATCTCGAGGACAATGCCGGCGCCGTCCTCGCGATCAGCGCGCGCCTCGTGCTCGATGAGCAGGCCGCTCCGCGCGAACTCTGGGACGAACTGAAGACGCCAGGGCTGCGCCGCGGGCCCGAGGCAATCGCCCGCTGCCTCTGGCACGACAAGAACCTGCTGGGCGAGCCATCGGCGGCGCTCTTCCGCCGCCGGGCCGGGACGCGCGGCTTCGATCCGCAGCTGCGCCAGCTGGTGGACCTGGAATTCTGGTTCCACTTGTTGCAGGCCGGCGACCTCTACTACGACGCGGAGCCCATCTGCTCGTTCCGGAGGCATCCCGCGCAACAGACGATGCAAAACCGCGGCGCCCACGTCGGCCCGGTCGAGAGCCTGCGCATCGCCGCCCGCTATCTGGACAAGGCGGCGCCGGCATGGGGAGTCCGGACGGCCAGGTTCCGGCAGATGCAGATCCTGCATCGCTGTCTGCACTATTCCCGCAAACGGGCTCCGCGGACCCCCGAGATCGTCGCCGCCGAATCCTCCCTGCTGGCGCGGCTTCCCTGGCCCTGGCACCTGGCCTGTTGGTCCCTGCACCGCTGCGCCAAACCCTTCGACAACCTCGGCCGATATGCGCGACGAGTCCAGCGGCGCCATCGACCGGCGGCGCTGCCGCCGCACCTGCGGCAATGGCGGGCGCCCCTGCCGCCCCCCACCACGGCCAGGGACGGATCGTTTCGGGCGCGGTCAGGCCGAGACGCGCCTGATGCAGCCCCGTCGCCCCTCGCGAGCCGACTTCCCGCATGACTCCTCACCTTCCCACACCGAGCCGCGTCGGCCCGGCGGAAAAAAACCGACCCTGGTCCGACATCGCTTCCCGGCTGCCGGCCCACGCCGCGCCGCGATGGTCCTCTCCCAGCCGGGGCGTCCCGCCGATAACCATCGCCATCCCGGCCTACAACCGGCCGGCGCTGCTCCGGCAGACGCTCGCCAGCCTGGCCGCCCAAGAGCCGCCGGCCGATTTCGAGGTTGTGGTCAGCGACGACCTCGGCCTGCCCGCCACGCGGCGCGTCGTCGAGGCCTGCGGTCGGCCGGGCGTCCGTCATCACGTCAATCCGCGGCCCCTCGGCGCCGTGCGCAACTGGAACCGCTGCCTCGAGCTGGCCACCGGGCGATGGGTGATGATCCTCCACGAGGACGACCTGCTGTATCCCTGGTGCCTGGCCCGCATGGTGCCGCATCTGCGTCCCTCCTCCGCCGCCGTCGCGATCCGCTGCGCCTGCGGCCCGGTGCCGCCCACGCTCCCGCGTCCGCTCCCGGGGGGGGCGGCACGGCGCTACGATCCCGCCTACTTCCTCAAGAGTCCGATGACTCCTTTTCCCGGCGTGCTGATGTCCCGCGAACTCGGACGGCGGATCGGCGGCTTCGACCCGCGTTGGGGGCCGCTGGCCGACTACGAGTTCTGGTACCGGCTGGCCTGCCACGGACCGGTCGAGCTTCTTCCCGAGACCGGCGCCTTCTATCGCATCCACGGGGATCAATGGACCGCCGCCGCGTGGCCGGAGATGCTGCGCAAGGCGCATCTCCTGCGTCTGCGCATCGTGCGCGAACAATTCCCCGCCAGTCCGCGGTGGGGAAGGTGGCTGGCCCGTTTTTTCACGGGGCGGAATGCCCGGGCCTATGCCCGCCGATTCGCCAGCCGGCCGGCCGTGCTGGTCCGCGCGCAGCGGTTCCGTCGGATCCCATTTCACGGCCTGCCCAGCGGCTGGGTCTGGCGGATCCTGCAAACGGTCGGCTCCCGGCCGGCGGTTCCCTCCGGCGCCGGCCTGACGTGGGCGGCCGCGAAGGCGCGATGAAGCCGCGCGGCCCGGCCTGCTCCCCGGGGCCGCTTCGTCCGTTGTCAGCCGGCGGTGTTGCATAAACCCGGGCCAGCACCTTCACTGGTGATGCGCCCGCCGCCCGCCCCGAATGTCCGCCTCCTCCCCGCGCATCCTGGTCATCCGCCGCCGCTATCTGGGCGACATCGTTCTGTTCGGCCCGGTGTTCCGCAATCTGCGTC
>JBAIXJ010000426.1:0-8498 GCA_037916645.1 Opitutales bacterium
CCCTGCGGCATTCTCAACCACGCGGGCCTGCCAGAGCAGGCAGCTGGCGTGGGTCAGAATCTGCTGCAGCTGCAGTTCGGCCTTCCTCCTCGCCTCCTCCGCCTGGCGCCGGTCGGTCACATCCACCACGACGCCGACGACCGCCCATTCGTCCGGTCCCAGCCGGGTGATCGACGTCCGTTCGAGCAGCCAGAGCGTGCGTTCGGGAGTCACGACGCGGAACTCCTGCTCGTAGCCCAGGGCCCCCGCCAGCAGGGCCGCGCGGCTGCGGGCATTCATCTCCGCGAGCTCCGGCACGGTGACGAGCCGCCAGAGTTCATCCGCCGTCGGATGTTGCGTCGCGCCGAAAATGCGCTGGTGGAGCGCCGAATCCGGCACGGCGAAATGCCCCCAACTCAACTCCTCGCCCTTCCGTACCGCCCGCCCCTGCCACATCAGGCAATCAGCCCGCTGCAGGATCTGCTGGAGCTGCAGCTCGCTCGCCTTGCGCGCCTCCTCCGCTTCGCGGCGCGCCGTGATGTCCATCAGGACGCCGGCCAGGCGCCATTCCCCGGGTCCGACCGGCGTGATCGACACGTGTTCATGCAGCCAGATTGTGCCCTCCGGTTTGATGACCCGGAAATCCTGCTCGTAATCCGGCGCGCCCGACCGCAGCGCGGCCCGGCTGCGCTGGTTCATTTCCGGCAGCTCCGGCACGTTCAACAGGCTCCAGAGCTTCAGGCGGCCTCCTGGGGCCACCTTCTGGGCGCCGAACAGCCGCGTGTAGAGGCCGGAGGCTGGCATCTCGAATTCCGGCCACGTGAGCTCGTCGCCGTCGAAGCAGACGCGGGCCTGCCAGAGCAGGCAGTCCGCCCGCTCCAGGATCTCGCGGATCTGCGCCTCGCTCGCCCGGAGCGCCGCCAGCACCCGGCGGCGCTCGGTCACATCCGTCACGAAGCCCTCGAGGTGGAGCAGGCGCCCGTCGGGCGCCCGCACGGCGCGGGTGTTCTCGGCGATCCACTTGATCGCCCCGTCGCGGGTGCGCACCTCCGACTCGAATTCGATCAGGTGGTCGCGATCGCCCAGCTCGGCGAAGAACTCCTGGCGCCGGCCCGGCTGCACGTACAGGGCGGAGGCCCGATCGCCGACCCAGGCGATGAATTCCGCCGGACTGGCGCAGCCGAAGATCCGGGCCATCGAGGGATTCACGCCCAGAAAACGGCCGTCCGGCGTCGTTTGGTACACCCCCTCGAGCGCCCCCTCGAACAGCGCGCGGAACCGCTCCTCGCTGGCCTGGCGCGCCTCCTCCGCCTCGTGGCGCGCCGTCGCATCCATCAGCACGCCCACCAGGTTCCATTCCCCGGGCCCGACCGGCGTGATCGATACCTGCTCATGCAGCCAGAAGGTCCGCCCGGGGCGGCGCACGGAGAATTCCTGCTCGTAGCCGTGGGCTCCGGCGAGGATGGCCCCGGTGCTGCGGCGCGTCATCGCCGGCAGATCCGACGTGTCCGTGTCGTACCACAGCCCGGTCCCCGTGGCTGGTGGCGTGGCGCCAAACAGCCGCTCGCAGAGCACCGAATCCGGCATGGTGAAGTTCCGCCACTGCAGCGCGTCCCCGGCCCGCACCACGTTGGCGTGCCACAGGAGACAGTCCGCCCGGGTCAGGATTTGCGCCAGCTGCTTCTCGCTCGCCTGGCGCGCCGCCTCCGCCTCGTGCTGCCCGGTCACGTCGACGATCACGCCGCTGAGGCGCCAGCGGTCAGTCCCGTCCGGCGTGATCGACACCCGCTCATGCAGCCAGAACGTCCGGCCTGAGAGCTGGACGCGAAACTCCTGCTCGTAACCGGGAGCGTTCGCCAGGATCGCGCCCTCGCTGCGCTCGGCCATGGCGGCCCAGTCCGGGGTATTGTCCCGCGTCCACATCGTCTTGGCGGCGGGAGGTCCGCCCGCGCCGAACAGGCGCGTTAGAAGTCCGGATGGGGGCACGTCGAACACGCCCCATTCGACCTCCTCGCCCCGGCGCACTACCGACGCCTGCCAGAGCAGGCAGTCCGCCTGGGTCAGGAGTTGGTGCAGCTTGGCCTCGCTCGCCCGTCGCGCCTCCTCCGCCTGGTGGTGCGCCGTGATGTCCGTGATCACCCCGACCAGATTCCATTCGTCCTTCCCCAGCCGGTGGATCACGACGTCCTCGCTCAGCCAGTGGATGCCGTCCGGGCCCCGCACGCGGAAGATCTGCTGGTAGCCCGGGCTGCCGTCCCGCAGCGCCGTCTCGGCCCGGCGGGAGGTCTCCGGCAGGTCGAGGCAATGCTCGACGTCCCACAAGCCGCCCCGGTCCCGGGCGGTCGCCAGCTGGAACAGCGGGCTGTCGTACGCCTGGCTCGGCACATTGATCCGCCAGCGCAACTGCTCGCCCTCGCGGTGCACCCGGGCCCACCACAGCAGGATGTTGGCCCGAGCCAGCGTCTGGCGCAGCACCTCCTGGTTCTCCATCTGGGCCTCCACCGTCCGCCGCGCGGTCGTGAGATCGAGCAGCACGAGCACGACGCGGGACGGATCGGGCCGGCCGCCGCGCTCGCTGATCCGTTGCAGCATCAGGCAGGCGCGTTCCCGTCCCTGCGCGTCGAGGTAGCGAAATTCCTCCTCCTCCACCAGCCGCTGCGTCCACAACGCCACGAGCTGGTTGTCGAACACCTCCGGGTAGGGGGCTGCGGCGAGCCGGGGGAATTGGGCGATCATCTCCGCCTTGCCCGTGAAGCCGGCGGCCGCGATCGCCGGCCGGTTGGCGTCGCACAGGCGCACCAAACCCCGGATTTCGCGCGCCAGGTCCGGATGGGCGATCAGGTGCGCCACGAGGTTCGTGACCCCCTCGGCGCGGAGCCGGGCGCAGGCTGCGTCCACCGCCGTCAGATCCTCCTCGAGGATCTGCACCGGCGTGTGGTCGAACAGCGACGGGAACCGCGCGTCGGCGAGCATCCGGCGCGCGCCGCGGCGCCGGCGCCGCCGCTTCCACGGTCGCGCGTCCGGCCGGCGCGCCGCCATCCCCAGCACCACGGTCCAGAGGGCCGGCCCCGCGGCCAGCGGCATCGGCGCCCGGTGGACCCGCCGGGCCGCCCATGCCGTGGCGCCGGCCACGGCCAGGAAACCGCAGGCGACCGCCACGGCCAGCCCGGGCCGAAGTCTGAAAGATGACATAGCGACCCGATAATCCGGAGCCCGCACGGATGCAATGATCTATCGCCCCATGGCCGCCCGGAAAAAACCCTACGCCGCATCCGTCCGCCGCCGAAATCTCGACGGGGGAGACGCCGGCGGTCTACCTTCCCGCCCATGCTGACCCTCCGCGCCGCCACCGCCGCCGACGTCCCGCTCATGCTCCGCCTCATCCGCGACCTCGCGGCCTACGAAAAACTGCTGGCCGAGGTCGAGGCCACGGAAGACCGTCTGCGGGCGACGCTCTTCCCCGCGACCGGCCCGGCCGCCGCGGAGTGCGTGCTTGCCTTCTGGGACGACCAGGCGGCCGGCTTCGCGATCTTCTTCCCCAACTATTCCACGTTCCTCGCCCGGCCCGGTCTCTATCTGGAGGATCTGTTTGTCACCCCGGCGCTGCGCGGCCGCGGCATCGGCCAGGCGCTTCTGACGCACTGCGCGCGGCTTGCCAACCGGCGCGGCTGCGGCCGGATGGAATGGGCCGTCCTCGATTGGAATGAATCCGCCAAGGCCTTCTACCGCCGGCAGGGCGCGACCGAGATGAGCGACTGGCGCATCTGCCGGCTGACCGGTCCGGCCTTGGCCCGCTTCGGCTGACACCCACCCGGGCCCGGCGGCACAGCCGTCGCCGCCGCCGGGCCGCACACTTGATTTGCGGATTGAAGGGGGACGCCGCCCGGTGGAGGTTGGCCGGCATGAGCCTGCCCTTTTTCTGGATCGATGCGTTCACCGACCGGGTGTTCTCCGGCAATCCCGCCGCGGTGGTTCCGCTCGAGACATGGCTGCCCGACGCGGTGATGCAGCGCATCGCGTTTGAAAATGGATTGTCCGAGACCGCGTTCTTCGTCCGGTCCGGCCCGGGCCGGTACCATCTGCGCTGGTTCACGCCCGCTGTCGAGGTCGAGCTCTGTGGCCATGCCACGCTGGCCGGCGCCCATGTGCTGTGGTCGGAGTTGGGGGAGCGGGCCGAACGCCTCACGTTCACCACCCGCAGCGGCGAGCTTCGGGTCGCGCGGAGCGACGGACGCCTGGAGCTGGATTTCCCCGCGCAACCGGCCGAGTCAACCGCCGCGCCGCCGGCCCTCCTCCAAGGTCTGGGCTGCGTGCCGGAGTTCACCGGCCGGGCGGGCACCCGCTGGCTTTGCGTGCTGGGCGCCGCCGCCGCCGTGCGGACGCTGAAGCCGGACCACGCCCGGCTCGCCCAGGTGACGCCGGGCCGGATCATCGTCACCGCGCCGGGCGAAGATTGTGATTTCGTCTCGCGCTTCTTCGCCCCCGATGCCGGCATCCCGGAGGATCCGGTGACCGGCTCCGCCCACTGCACGCTGACCCCCTACTGGGCCGGGCGCCTCGGCAAGAGCCGTCTCCACGCGCGCCAGGTGTCGGCGCGCGGAGGCGAACTGTGGTGCGAGCTGCGCGGCGAACGCGTCGCGATCGCCGGCCAGGCGGCCACCTACCTGCGGGGCACGCTCGCGCTGTGAGCCCGGCCCCACGGCGCATCGCGCCGGCGGGTGACGCTCAGAATCGCATCGAGAACGGTCCCCACGGGGACAGTTCGCGGGCGTCGATCGGCGTGCGCGTCAGGCCGCGCCGCCCCGGACCGCCGGATTCCGCCGGCGGCGTGGCGGCGCGCGGGGGCGTGAGGGATTCGACCAGGGCCTCGAACCAACGCCAGCGGCGGGCCTCCGGCGGGCGGAACGCCGGGACCGCCGGCGGAGTCCGGCGGCCGGCCGGTCGCCGGTTCAAGGCTGGTTCCCGGGGCGGACCGGATGCGGAATGGTGCGCGTTCATGATGACGGTACGATAGCGCCTCGGGCCGTTCCGCGGCAGATTCAGCGCTTCTCGATTGTGATGGTAACAGTTCCAAAGCCGCCCAACTGTACTGGTCGCGATCAACCGCCACTGTCGCTGCCGCTCCCGGCGACGCGATGCTACTTTTCTCTTCCGCCGCCATGACCACGCCCGCACCCGCGTCCTCTCCGCCCCTGCCGTCGCGCCTGTCGCCCGTCGCCCTGCGGCGCGCGTCCTCGCTCCCCCGGCGGCCCGCCCTGCCGACGCCCCGGGTTCCCGCGCTGGCGGAGCCGGCCGCCGGCGGCCGCCCGCTCTACCTGGAACTGGCCGGCTCGCTCCAGCAGCTGATCGAGCAGGACACGCTGCGGCCGGGTCATCGGGTTCCGTCGGTCCGGCGCATGTCGCTCCAGCGCGGCGTGAGCATCTCCACCGTCCTGCAGGCCTACACGTGGCTGGAGAGCCGCGGTTTTCTGGAGGCGCGTCCGCAGAGCGGATACTACGTGCGGCCCCGGCCGCTGCTCAGCGTGCCGCAGCCCCGCATGGCGCGGCCGATGGCCCGGCCCGCCTACGTCAGCCCCGGCGAGATGGTGGCGCACATGCGCGAGCTGGCGCTCGATCCCGATTACGTGCCGTTCGGCACCGCCTGCCCGCATCACACGCTGTTTCCCACCCAGCGGCTCGCCCGCCTGCTCGGCGCCGTCGGCCGCAACGATCCCTCGCTCCTCGGGCGTTACGCCATGCAGACGGCCTACGAGCCGCTCGCCCGCGAGATCGCCCGCCGCTATCTGCTGGCCGGCGCGCCGCTGCACCACGAGGAACTGGTGATCACCGTCGGCTGCACCGAGGCCATCAACCTCTGCCTGCGCGCCGTGACCAAGCCCGGCGACATCGTGGCGCTCGAAACCCCGGCCTATTTTGGGTTCCTCGAAATCCTCCAAAGCCTCAACCTCCAGGCCCTCGAAGTCCCCGCCGATCCCCGCGACGGCCTCTGCCTCGACGCGCTGCAGACCGCCCTCGAGCAGAACGACGTCCGGGCCGTGCTGGTGACCCCGAGTTTCCAGAATCCGCTGGGCTCCCGCATGCCCGACGCCAAGAAGGAGCAGCTCTGGCGCCTCCTGGCCGACTACCAGGTGCCCGCGATCGAGGACGACATCTACGGCGACCTGCAGTTTGACGACCGGCGCCCCAAGCCGCTCAAGGCGTGGGATACGGACGGCCTGGTGATGCTGTGCTCGTCCTTCGGCAAGACTCTCGCGCCCGGCCTGCGCATCGGATGGGCCGCGCCCGGCCGCCAGCTGGCGCGGGTCCGGCACCTCAAGCACATCAACACCATGGGCACCCCCGTGGTGCTGCAAAAGGTGATGGCCGACTTCCTGCGCGACGGCGGCTACGATCATCATCTGCGCTCGATCCGCCGGGCCTACCAGAACCAGATGCACCTGTTCTCGCAGGCCATCGTGAGGCATTTTCCCGCCGGGACCCGCTTCAGCCGCCCGCAGGGCAGCATGATCCTCTGGGTGGAGTTTCCGCCGGGGGTCGATGCGCTCAAGCTCCACTTCGACGCGCTCAAGCACCACATCAACACGGCCCCCGGCCCGCTCTTCACGATCAAGGACCGGTACCGCAACTGCCTCCGCATGAACTGCGGCGTCCCATGGGACGCCACGATCGACGCCGCGCTGAAGACGCTCGGCGACCTGGCCAAGGCGCAGCTGTGAGCGCCGGCCGCACAACGGACGGGGGTGGCCGGCACCGGCGCGATGGAACCACGGCCGGCCGGCGGCGGTCGGTCGCCGCGCCCGCACCCCGCATGAAGAGACACGTGGCCATCCTGGTTTTTGACGACGTCGAGGTCCTTGATTTCGCCGGTCCCTTCGAGGTGTTCGCGGTCGCGGACGAACTGCACCGCCACGACGTGTTTCACACCTTCACGGTGGCGGAAATCCCCGGCACCGTGCGCGCCCGGAACGGACTCAAGCTGGTGCCGGACTTCACGCTGGAATCCGCGCCGCCGCCGGCGGTGCTGGTCTTGCCCGGGGGCGCCGGCACCCGGGCCCTGCTCGGGCGGCCGGCGCTGCTGGAATGGATCCGGAACCGCGCGAAGCGGGCCGAAATCACCCTGTCGGTCTGCACTGGCGCCCTCGTGCTGGCCCGGGCGGGGCTGCTGGACGGCCTCCGGGTGACGACCCACCACGAATGCCTTGATCTCCTCCGCGAGCTCGCGCCGGCGGCCGTCGTCGATCCGTCGCGCCGCTTCCACGACAACGGGCGGATTCTCACCGCGGCGGGCATCAGCGCCGGCATCGATTGCTCGCTCCATGTGGTGGCGCGGCTGCTCGGCCCCGATGCCGCCGCGACGACGATGCGGTACATGGAATACGGGCCGTTCGCCCAGGCCCCGGATGTGGTCTCACCGCCGTGAAATCGGCGGGACGCCCAACCATCCTGACATAGGGTTGTCAGCCCTGCGTGCCATACTGCCGCCCTTGGGAATCCGAACCTCATGAAATCGCCGTCCCGCAGCGCCTTTGTGCTCGCCTTCGCCGCCATCTACCTGGTGTGGGGCAGCACCTATCTGGGCATCCGCGTGGCGGTCGAGACGATTCCGCCCTTCCTGATGGCCGGTCTGCGATTTCTCGCCGCGGGCGGCCTGCTGGCCGGCTGGCTCGCCGCGACGCGCGGCTTTCAGGCCACGGCCCGGCAATGGCGTGACAATACCATCACCGGCACCTTCCTCCTGCTCGGCGGCAACGGCCTGGTGGCCTGGGCCGAGCAGACCATCCCCTCGGGCATCGCGGCCCTGATCGTCGGCTTGCAGCCGATGATGATGGTCATGACCGAGTGGGCGTGGCCCGGCGGCCACCGCCCCTCCCGTGGGACGATCGCGGGCCTGCTCTTGGGATTTGCCGGCGTGGCCTGGCTGGCCGCGCCGTGGGAGAACCCGGCGACCGGCGGATTCAATCGGGCGGGCATCGCCGCCCTGCTCGCCGCCTCGGCCCTATGGGCGGTCGGCTCGATCCACGGGCGCCGCGTCCGCACGCCCGCCGAGCCCTTGACCGCGTCCGCCATGCAGATGCTTGGCGGCGGCGCCGCGCTCATGGTCGCCGCCGCGCTCCACGGCGACCTCGCCGTCTTTGCTCCCGCCGCGGTCTCGCCCCGTTCGGCCCTGGCCTTCGCGTACCTGGTCGCCGTGGGTTCTCTGGTCGGCTTCTCGACCTTCGTCTGGCTGATGAAGCACAGCACGCCGGCGCGCGTCTCGACCTACGCCTACGTCAACCCGATCGTCGCCGTGTTCCTCGGCTGGATCATCCTCGGCGAGCCCGTGACGACGCGCACGCTCACGGCGGCGGCGCTCATCGTGGTTTCGGTGGCGATCATCACCATGCGCGGCCGCCGGCCGGCCGGCGCGGCGCGGAATGCGGCACTCCTGGAGCCGGCCAAGGTCCCCGAAACGTCATGACGTCCCGGGCGGAACCCGTGCGGATCGCCCTCGTCGGTGACCGGTCCGACTCCGTGCCCGC
>JBAIXJ010000427.1:0-4074 GCA_037916645.1 Opitutales bacterium
ATCGACGACCGAGGGGAAATGGGAGGGCCAGACCCTGCAATTGACCCGGTTCACGAGCACGGTGCGCAGCGACGACGGCGCGCTGGTGGCCGCGATCGAGGCCCTGCAGCCGTTGACGGCGGATTTCGCCGCGGAGCGGTTCACGCCGTCGAACGCGGACGCCCCGGCAGGGCGGCTCCGCCTGGGCGAGATCCCGCTCGGACTCGCGGATGCCTTCGTACCGCACACCACCTTTTCCGGCGCCCTGACCGGAGGCACGTTCGAGGTGAGCCTGCCCGGCGCCGACCAGTACGCGCTGCAGACCACCGCGCCCCTGACGCTTCGCGGCGCGGGTGTCGCCCGCGATGGCCGCGGGCTGGCACAGGCGCTCGACCTGACCGCGGATTTTTCCGCGGCCTGGCAGGGTGGCGCGATCTCGGGGGAGATCCGGCGGGTGGAGGCCAGCCAGGGTTCGGCCCCGCTCGTGAAGCTGACGGGCACGGGCGAGGTGCGCCCGGGCGAAAAGCTCACCGCGGCGGGCAAGGGCCACCTCGAGGCCGATCTGGCCGCGCTCGGAAAACAGCCGGCCCTCGCCTCGCTGGCCGCCCTGGCCCGCGGCCGCCTCGCCGCCGATTACGACGTGACCACCGGCGACACGGTGCGGGGCAAGTTTGCCCTGGCGCTGCGCGACCTTGCGGCGCACGGGAGCAACCATGGACTCGGCGACCTGGATGTATCGGCGAACGCCACGCTGAAGCCCGACGGCAGCGGCGGAGCGGTGCGGATGCCGCTGACGCTGAAGGTGGGCGACCGGCAGTCGGATCTTCTGTTCGACGGGAGCTTCACCCGGGCGGCATCGCTCCTGACCTTCAACGGCAAACTGTCGGGCAAGCAGATCTTCACGGCCGATTTTCGCCCGCTGGCGGCCCTGATGCCTTCGGCTCCGGCGACCGCGGCGTCGCCCGGTCCGGTGCCGGCACCGCCCGCCGCCGCGCCTCCACCGCCGGCCCCGCCGGCCTCCGGCGTGGCGGTTCCGGTCGCGGGTCCCGACACGAGGCCGTTCTGGGCGGGCGTCCGGGGCCGGTTCGAACTGGATCTGAAGCGCATCGAATACGGTTCGGGCAGCGTGGTCAGCGGCGTCTCTGGCGCGCTGGTCGCGGAGCCGACGCGGCTGGCCGTGGAAAACTTTGCCGGGCAATTGAAGGACCAGCCGTTCAAGATCGCGGGCACGATCACGTTCGCCGCAGGGCAACCCGAGCCCTATACGCTGGATGGCGCGGTGAACCTGGCCGGCCTCGACGTCGGCGCCATCCTGCGGGCGGCCGATCCGGGTGATCCGCCGGCGCTGGAATCCGTGCTTTCGCTCAACGGGAAGGTGACCGGCCGCGGCCCGACCCTGCCCGCGTTGGCGCAGGCCGCCTACGGCCAGTTTGACCTGACCGGATCCAAGGGCGTGCTCCGGGCGCTGGGCAAGCGCGGCGGGCTGGCCAGCGCCGCGTCGCTCCTCCTCGGACTGGTGGGAGCGATGGAGAATTCCGCGGGGACGATGGCGGCGGCCGACCTGGCGGGCATGATGAAGGAGATGCCCTTCGACCGCTTGACGGCGCACCTCGAGCGCGGGGCGGACCTGAATCTGAAACTGACCTCGCTCGATCTGATGTCGCCGACCGTCCATCTCACGGGAACCGGCGGCATTCAGTACCAGAAGGGCGTGCCGATCACGGAGCAGCCGCTCCAGGTGCAGCTGCAGCTGGCGGGCAAGGACGACATGGCGGTCGCGCTCAGCCGGGTCCACCTGTTGAGCGGGCAGCAGGACGAGCAGAAGTACTACCTGATGAACACCCCCTTCGTCGTGAAGGGCACGCTCGCGAAACCCGATCCCAACCAGTTCTGGGGCATCGTGGCCCAAGCGGCGTTGGTACGTTGAGGGCGAGGGATCCGGGTTCGATGGCAGCCCGGACGGACGGCCCGGCGGTCCGTCCCTACCTTATTGACGGTAACGTGGGTAGGGCGCGACCGCCGGGCGCGCCGGTCTTTTCACCAATATTCCTCCACGTGCACCGTGCCGGCGACCTTGCCCTGGTCGGGCTTGAAGCCGCGCGCGAGCAGCATCTCCTTCACGATGCGGATCATGTCCGGATTGCCGCAGAGGAATACGTCCATGCGCGCCGGATCCAGCGGCACGCCCGCGAGGGTCTCGACCACGCCCTTTTCCAGCAGCGTCTGCACCCGGCCGACGTTGCCGCGGAAGTGCGGGTCCTCGTCGGGGCGGGTGATGGCGGGGATGTAGACGAAATTCGGCCGCAGGCGCGCGAGGCTCTCGAGCTCGCCGCGGTAGCCGAGGTCCCAGCTGTAACGGGCGCCGTGCAGGACGATGAACGGGCGCCGCGCGTCGTTCACCAGCAGCGTGCGGAGCATCGACATGTACGGCGCGAGGCCGGTGCCGGTGGCGATGAGGAGCGCGGCCTTGCCGGGCGCGACGCGGTCGAGCGTGAACATCCCGCTGGGCTTCGGCCCCAGGAACATCCGGCCGCCGTAGGGCAGCGCGAACAGCCGCGGGGTGAGCTGGCCGCTCGTGATCAGGGTGACGTAGAATTCCGCGTACCGCTTTTCCACGCTCGCGGAGGCGATGCTGTAGGCGCGGCGGATGATCTTGTCCAACTCGGCCTTCGGCTCCTCGTCGTCCGCCTCCGCCACGCGGGCCTCGCGCCCGAGCAGCCCGAGGACCGCGAACTGGCCGGGCTTGAAGTCGAACAGCGGGCCGTCCGGCTGGACGCGCATGACGAGCAGCTGGGCGTTGATCTCCTCGCGTCCAGTCAGGGTGGCGTTGTAGCCGTTGGAGTCGGGTGAGCTCATGCGGGATTTTCCAGGCGGGCGTCAGTCCCAGATCGGCCGCCAGTTGCGGGGATACTTGGTCACCTCGTTGAGCCGCGCCATTTCCTCGGCCGCGAGGCGGTAGCCCGCGGCGCCGAGCGACTCGCGGAGCTGGCCGACATGGTTGGCACCGATGATGGGCGCGGTGACCACCGGATTGCCCAGCAGCCAGGCGAGCGCCGTCTGGCTGACGGTCTTGCCGTGCGCCTGGGCGATGGCGGTCAGCGCGTCGATGACCGCCCAACCCGTATCGTTGCAGTAGAGTTCGTTCACTTCCTTGGCGCGGGCGCCCATCGGCGGCGGCTCACCGCGGCGGTATTTGCCGGTGAGGAACCCGCACGCCAGCGGCGAGTAGGGGATGACGCCAAGCCCGTGGTGGCGGCAGAGGGGCATGGCCTCGATCTCGAAGCCGGCGCGTTGCATCAGCGAATACTGCGGCTGGTAGCTCTCGAAGCGCGCGTAGCCGCGGCGGTCGCTCTGCCAGAGCGCCTCCATGAGCCGCCAGGCCGGGTAGTTCGACGCGCCGAGGTAGCGCACCTTGCCGGCGCGCACCAGGTCGTCGAGCGCGCCGAGCGTCTCCTCGATCGGCGTCGACAGGTCGGCCCAGTGGCACTGGTAGAGGTCGAGGTAGTCGGTCTGCAGGCGGCGCAGGGAATCCTCGCAGCAGCGGATCACGCGCTGCCGCGACAGGCCTTCGCCGTTGGGACCCTCCGCCATCCGGCCGCGCACCTTGGTGGCGAGGACGAGGTCGGCGCGGTGGCCGCGCGCCTTGAGCCAGCGGCCGATGATCTGCTCCGACGCGCCGCCGCCGGCCAGACCGGCGCTGCCCCAGGTCGTGTAGATGTCGGCGGTGTCGACGAAATTCCCGCCTGCCTCCCGGAAGGCGTCGAGCACGGCGACCGAGGCGGCCTCGTCGGTTGTCCAGCCGAACTGCATGGTGCCGAGGCAGAGTTCGGAGACCTGGAGGCCGGTGCGGCCGAGGGAACGGTATTCCATGGGGGCAAGAATTGATGGGATTTTCGCCGCTTGGCCAGCCGGAGTTGAAAAGAACTTTGCATGCGCCGAGGCACCCGGCTTAATCGTCGCCGCACCATCCTCGCACCAGATTCTCATCGCCGCCATGAACCAGGGATTCGTCCATCTCGTCGGCGCCGGCCCGGGGGACCTCGACCTCGTGACCGTGCGGGCGCGCGACCTGATCGCCGCGGCCGACGTCGTGGT
>JBAIXJ010000428.1:0-1753 GCA_037916645.1 Opitutales bacterium
CTCACCGCGTTCAAGACGGCCAAGAACGTCGTCGCAGGGTTCGTGCTCCAGCGTAATTTCGCTGACGTGCCGGAGGTCAAAACCCTGGTCGCCGACGCCACGGCGATGATCAAGAGCGGCGATTACGCCGGCGTCGTGGCCAAGCTGCAGGGCATGGCGGCCGCCGTGAAGCCGACGGCCGGACAGAAGACGATTCTCGACAGCCTGGTGGCGTCCTACAAGGGCTGGGCGCAGAAGAATTGAGGCGCCGGCGAGTCGCGTGCTCGAACGGAAATCGGCGACGGGGGCGTCGCCGCTCCAAGACCGGATCATTCGCGGGTCTGTTTCCCGCGGTTGCTACGTCGCTGCGCCGCGGGCGCCGGGCCCGATCGTGGGCCTTCCCAGACTCCGGCGGCGGAGCGCAACCCCGCCACGCTCACGCAGGATTCCGCGGCTGGTCGTGCCGTCGGCCAGCAGCGGGAGTTCGGGATTGGACCGGTCCCGGGGCTTGCCCCGCGTCGAACGCCGCTCGGCCTGGCGGTCCGGAACCCGCAGGGCCGCTACCTCCGCCGCTTTCAGGCCGACTCGGGCGCCCTTCGGTCGCTGGAGTTCCCCAAAGGCCGCCGCCAGGACCGGACTCTCGAACGGATGGCGCGACGACGTCCGGACAAGGCCGGCCAGCTTCAGGGCCCGCCGCGCCTCCCGCGCGCGCATGAAGAGCTTCCAGCAGAACCCGCTGCGGAGATTCTCGGCCATCGCGAGGGTGATCCCAACGTTGATCGCGATGACATCCGGCGACACCCAGCCGGTCTGCGGGTTGAACGCATCCGCAAAGCCGTAGCGGCCCCACACCGCGTCGCCGCCGACCTTGCGCATTTGCCGCAACGCCCGCAGGCACTCGCGCGGCGCAAACGGCAGCGATCCGCCCGGGGCACTGGGCACCACGGTTCCATCGAGGTGATCGGCGGATTCGACGGGCCCGCCCCAAGCCACATAGCCGCGGGGGCTGTCCGAGGCGGTCACGCCCCAGAGGTCGCGCGACCATAGGCGGAACCGGTCCGACAGCGACGCGCACCACTCGCGCTGCGCCAGCGTCGCGTCCACCGAATTCTGCCAGTAGTCCAAGAAGCGGTCGTGGCGCCCGCGGAGATCGAACCAGGCGTGCGGGTACTGGTGCGTAAAGAGCGACGGCGAGCTCACAAACGCACGCCTCCCAAAGATCGCCACGGGCACGCGGCGCCACGCGCTCCAAGCCTCCGCCGGCAGAGCCCGGGCGGTGGCGCCGATCCCGAGCAGATAAAGGCCGGGCAGCTCGCAGTACTGATCCCAGCGGTGCTTCAGGAAACCGGTCTCGGGCAACCACCCGTGTGTGAGCGTGCGGCCGCCGTTGAGCGCCCAGATCCAGTCGACCCGCGCGAAGATCCGGTCGACCAACGCCGTCACGTCCGGGTCGCCCAGGAACTCCCGGGCCAGGATGGCGCCCTGCAGGAACAGGGCCGTGTCGATGGTCGAAGCCTCGCACTGCCCCATGCGCGCTCCCGTCTGGATGTCCAGAAAATGGTAGAGCCAGCCGTGCTCGCGGGCCACGGTGCGGTCGACGAACCGCAGCAGGGTCAGCACGCGCTGCCGCGTGGACTCGAGGTCCAGCCACCCGCGTTCGGCGCCGATGCACCAGGCCGTCAGCGCGAACCCGGACGCGGCGATGCTGGCCGGGGCGCGGCTCGACGACCCGTCCGTCGGCGCCCGGTCGCGCGTCAGTCCGGTGGCCGGGTCC
>JBAIXJ010000429.1:0-1834 GCA_037916645.1 Opitutales bacterium
CAGTTCAAGACGACCTGGGATCCGGGAATTCCGGGCGGAATTCCCGCCGACGGCGATCCGGTGCGGCCCGCCACCGTCTGGCTTCCGATCGGGAACCCCTACGGCGGTTATTCCGTCGACCCGGCGCTGACCGGGACCGCCAACGCCGCCGCGTTCACCGCCGCGTTTCAGTCTGCGATCAACTCTGCCGGAGCCGCCGCGACGCCGACGAGCCGCAAGATCGTGCTGCTCAAGGCCGGCACCTACTTCGTCAATCCGCAGGTCAACTCCGGTGGCCAGGTCGGGATCTATGTGAAGGTCGACAACGTCACGATCCGCGGCGAAGGCGCGGACCGCACCCGCCTCGCCGCGAACGGGCAGATCAACGACTATGGCACCGTGGTCCTCTTCGGCCACCGCACCGGCAGCTCGGACGCGAGCTTCGCAGTGCAGAACGTGACTGCCGACGCGCTGCGGGGCTCGCGGACGATCCAGGTGGCGAACGCAGGCGCATACGTCGTCGGCGACGTGATCACCATCGATCACCTCGACGGCGCCGCCGTGGCCACCGGGCCCGCCATGTTCAACGGCGGCTACCTCTGGTTCTACGACGGCGAGTACTTCAAGCGGCAGCCGACGTACGGGTGGAGCGGGCCGAGCACGGGCGCCCCCGGCATCGGGAACGTGACTGATCTCACGTCGGCGAACACCGCCGCGCAGAACGCCGTCCCGCAATGGCGCTCGACCATGCAGGAGACGGAGATCACCGCGATCAGCGGCAACACGATCACCGTCAAGGATCCGCTCAACATCGACTTCCCGCTCTCGACGAGCCCGCAGGTGTGGCGTACGGTGCCGCTCAACACCGGCTCGATTCCGGTGGGCAACCGCTGGTCCGGCATCGAGAACATCGCGGTGGCCGGCGGCAACAACCTGTGGGGCTTTCCCGGCGGCACCATCGCCTTCAGCTACATGGCGTACGCCTGGGCGAAGAACGTCGACGCCGACGGCGAGAAGTGGAATCCCTTCGATCCCGCGCACCCCGGCAAGTACGGCTACAACATCGGAGTCGGGCGCAGCTATCGTGTCGTCGTGCGCGACTCGTATGCGCATGGCTCGGCGGACGAGAACCCCGGCGGCCAGGCGTACGGGATCGTCGTCGGCGTCGGCTCCTCCGCCTGCCTGGTGGAGAACAACATCTCGGTGAACAACAACAAGCCGATCACGCTCAACTCGACGGGCGGCGGCAACGTCATCGCCTACAACTACGTGGATGAGGCGGTGCTCTGGAACAGCCCGGGATGGCAGGAGAGCGCGATCGACGACTCTCACGCCAACTTCACACACCACGATCTGATCGAAGGCAACTGGACGCCGAACCTGGGCGGCGACACGACGCACGGCAACTCGGGCTGGCACACGCACCTGCGCAACTACGCCAACGGCACCAACCTGCTCGGCGGAGCGATGAGCTCGAACCTGCGCGCAGTCGGGATGGACGGCTGGACGCACTGGCACGCGTACATCGGCAACGTGCTGAAAGGCGGAACCGTCTACCAGACCACGCCCTCGTCGCAGGGCGGCACACCCATCTACCAACTCGGCAACAACTCCGGCGGTTACGGAGGATGGGACAACGGCTATGCCGCAAGCCACGTGTACCGCGATGGGAACTGGGACAGCGTCAACCGCGGCGTCGTGTGGGCGAACGGCGCACGGTCGGTGCCAAATTCATTTTACCTGACGGGCAAGCCGTCCTTCTTCGGCGCAAATGCCTGGCCGTGGGTCGATCCGATCGCCGGCACGACCGCGGTCCTGCCGGCGAAAGCGCGGTTCGACGCCGGAACGCCCAACA